>JBDLIT010000008.1:0-63322 GCA_039714735.1 Pseudomonadota bacterium | reverse complement strand
GTCATACCCGCGCCGCCAGGGGCTCGTTCCGCGAACATGAGATACGCATTCCCGGTTACGGACGCTGGGATGATTGACAACTGACAGAGGTTAAGATCAATGATGAGGAGCTGGACCCTTACTGCCTGTCTGCTGCTGGTGCTGACGCCTTGCATTGCTGTCCTGGCGGACAGCGATGATCACATGGAAGCCCGCCGCCTGATGAAATCGGGTTCGATCCTCCCCCTGCCGCAGGTCCTGGAATCGATCCAAGACCAGTGGTCGGGGCGCATCCTCGAAGTCGAACTGGAAAGCAAACGAGGTGGTTACATCTATGAGATCGAGCTGCTCGATACCCAGGGCGCTGTGTGGGAACTGAAAATCGACGCGGTCACCGGCGATCTTCTGGAAACGGAGCAGGAAGACTAACCCATGCGTCTCTTGCTGGTGGAGGACGACAAGCTATTGGCAGACAAGCTGCAGAAAGAGCTCGAGCAACAGGGCTTCGCCGTGGACCGGGCGGACAATGGGGTGGACGCCGAATTCATGGGTGAACATGAACCTTACGATATTATCATTCTGGATCTGGGCCTGCCCCAACGGCCCGGACTGGAGGTGCTGGCCCACTGGCGTGAAAAGGGCAACCGGGCGCCGGTGATCATCCTTACCGCGCGGGATGCCTGGCATGAACGGGTCGACGGCTTCAAGGCCGGCGCCGACGACTATCTGGGCAAGCCCTTCCATGTAGAGGAACTGGTGGTGCGCCTCCTGGCGCTGGTGCGCCGCAGTCACGACATGCCCGGCCAGACCCTACAATCCGCCGGTCTGCAATTGGATGAAGAGCGCCAGCAGCTGATCCTGCCCGATGGCATAACCCATAACCTGACCGGCACGGAATTTCGACTACTACGGTATTTCATGCTGCATCCCGGCAAAATCCTCTCCAAGACCCGCCTCACCGAGCATGTCTATGAACAGGACTTCGACCGGGACAGCAACCTGATCGAGGTCTATGTCCGGCGTCTGCGTGAAAAACTGGGCAAGCAGCGTATCCAGACCAAACGGGGGCAGGGCTATGTGTTTGTCGGAGGCAAAGAGTGAACTCCCTGGAACGGAGTCTGCAGGTCGGACTCTCCCTGAGCCTGGTGCTGCTGATCGGCGCGCTCTGGGCGGTGGGCAACCAGGCAATCAAGGGGTTGACCGAGGATTTCGTGGTCTCCCGCCTGGAGCACGATGCAGAGAGCCTGCTGGCGGCCCTGCTCATCGAGGCCGACAAGACCCGGGTGCGCTGGCGGCACATCGATCAGATCTACTCCCAACCCCTCTCCGGCCACTACTATGTGGTGCACCTGGACAGCGGCAACACCCTCACCTCCCGCTCCCTGTGGGATCAATCGATGGCGGTGGAGCAGCTGCCGGCGGGGCAGAGCCGCCGGTTGCACACAGCAGGTCCGTCCGGGCAACACCTCCTGGTATGGATCAAGGGTTTCCGCAAACAGGGCCACAGCGTGACCATTGCCGTGGCCGAGGACCTCTCCTCCGTGAAGGCTCAGCGGGACCGCTTCATGGGCGCTTTCGCCCTGCTCGCCTTCGCCGGCCTGGTGCTGTTACTGGCGATCCAGCACCTGGTGGTGCGCCGCTCGTTCCGGCGGCTGGAACCCCTGTGTGACGATATCCGGCAACTGGAGCAGGGCAAGACCGATCGATTGTCCGACGATGTGCCTACCGAAATCCTGCCCCTGGTGCAGGAGTTCAACCATCTGTTGAGTCTGCTGGCCCAGCGCCTGGAACGCTCACGCAACGCCCTGGGCAACCTGACCCATGCCCTGAAAGGCCCGTTGAATCTGCTGGTGCAGCATTTCGACAGTGAGGCGGACAGCCACTCATCCCACCGAATCAGTCAGGCCAGGACTCAGGTGGAACGCATCCGCCAGCTCATGGAGCGGGAACTGAAGCGCGCACGCCTGGCGGGCAACGGCATCCAGAGCCAACAGTTCGATCCGCACGTTGAGCTGCCCGATCTGATCGGAGTGCTGCAACAGGTGCATCAAGCACGCCACCTCACTATCGACTATCAGGCGGACCCCAACCTGCCCCCCTTCGGCGACCGGGAGGACATGCTGGAATTGCTGGGCAACCTGCTGGACAACGCCTGTAAATGGGCCGGCTCCCGAGTGCTCTGCCGCCTCTCCGGTGACGAAGAAGCCATCCAAATCAGCGTGGAGGACGACGGCCAGGGCCTGTCGGACGAGGACCTGGAGAAACTGACCCAGCGGGGCATACGCCTGGACGAGACCGTGGAGGGCCACGGCCTGGGGCTCGCCATCGCCAAAGATATCGTCAAGCTCTATGCCGGCAGCCTCGGCTTTCGGCGCTCAAGCGGTCTGGGGGGGCTCGAAGTGCTCATCAATCTGCCTCAACAGTAAAGACCATGAACTACATAGGACACAGAATGCGCAGAGAGGTCGAGCATACTGAGACACAACACGAGTTCTTGTTTGCGAAAACAAAACCAATGGCCACATTTTCAGCTTGGTTTAAGCTGCTGCCTTTATACTATCAATAAAGATTAGGGAGACAGGAAGCCACCCCTAAGTCAATCGATGTAACATCTTGGATGTTAATGACTGTTACATGTGAATAGGAGCCCAACAATGAAAACATCTGCTCACACAATCGTATTCGCACTGCTCACAGGTTTCTCTGCTCTCGCCATGGCGCAGGCCACAGAGATCCCCGCCCGTGGACCTATGCCCTTTGCCGCCTTCGATTCTGACTATAACGGCGTCATCACCGAACAGGAGTTTATGCAGACTCATGCGAAACGCCAGACCCTCCGTGAGGCCCAGGGACGCCGCAACCGCGTGCTGCCCGATGCCCAGATGTTCCATGGGTTCGATACCGATGGGGATGGCGTATTGAACCAGGCCGAACTCTCCGCCGGCCAGACGTCCCAGCAGCAGGGGCGCGTCGGCATGCAGCACCCCGGCCTGCCAACCGGGGAATCCCGTGGGCTCAACAGGGGGCGCAACATGCCGAAGTTCACCGACTTTGATATGGACCAGAATGGCCTGATGACAGAAGACGAGTTCATCGAGGGCCGGGGCAAACGCATCAGCGAACGGGCCAAGCAGGGTTACATGATGCGCGGCCTGCAGCATGCCAGACCCTTTGCCGAAATAGACGCTGACGGTGACGGTCTGGTGAACCCCGAGGAGTTTGCCGCCGCCCAGGCCCAGCACATGCAGCAGCAACAGAACTTGCAGGATCAATAAGCCAGCTCTACCGGCAGCCCGCGCCCTGCGGGCTGCCGCTTTCCATCCTCATCGACAGCCCCTTGCCATACGGCGCGAATCATTAAATTAGCGATTGTTAATTGTTTTGGGTCAACAGAGCGTCAAGAATCGGCTGAAAAATCAAAGCTTAACCTAAAAATCGGCAGTTCCATGCTATGTTGAGAATATAACAATAACAATAAATATTAAAACCCAGCAGTCTTTTTACATCCACCAAGCAAGAATAGATCAGGTATTCCACCTGGAGGTTTGACATGCGATTAGATCACCAACAGAGAAGTGAGGCTCTACAACAAGCCAAGTTCCCCATATTGGAGGTCGGCGGAAAGATCATTCCCACCGACGATCAGGGTTATCTGCTGGACTTCAATGACTGGAACCCGGCGGTGTCAGAGGCCTGGGCAGAGGAGGACGACATCAAGCTGGATGAAGATCACTGGACCCTGATCGATTTCCTGCACCGTTTCTACAAAGAGTTCGAGATTGCCCCGGAGATGCCGATACTCTCCCGCAATCTGTGCAAGGATCAGCATAACTGCCGCTGGAGCCGGACCTATATCAAAAAACTATTTCCGAACGGAGCGAAGACCGCCTGTCGTTATGCTGGGCTGCCGGCCCCCGTTGGAAGAAGCTGCCTCTAACCATCAATCCCGTTCCCACGGTGTAACGATAACCTGGGTTGATGTGCTGGAGTGGACGATTCCTGTCCTCCCAGCACATCATTTTTCCAATCCACTGCTCATTGACTCCCACGCCTGTCCGTGAGCATAAGTTTGAGAACATCGATCGGGCTCATCTCATGGCGCTCGGCAATCGCTTTTAACGACTCTCCACCCTCCACAACGAGCCGGTCACCGTCAGGATCAGAAAGGCGATGAACGAACGGCTGGACTGTTTGTTCTTAATCAACTGGGACCTCTTGATATATATCCTGCTATGGGTTGGCCTGATCCTGTTAAAATAGGCAGGCCGAATTTTTATTTGGATACCGCTTTACTGCGGATGATTTCGAGTCCTTTCCAAGCCAGGGAACCCCATGCTGAACAAAATATTTCTTTTTTCGTTACTGACTATCCTGCTATTTGATGTCTTTGCCGAACAACTGGGCACGGTCAGCACTAAGTTCCGCGTCCTCGGCCCCAACGACAAGGTGGTGATAGAGGCCTTCGACGATCCGGCCGTGGCCGGTGTCACCTGCTATCTGAGCCGGGCCAAGACCGGCGGCATGAGCGGCGCAGTGGGACTGGCGGAGGACACCTCGGACGCCTCCATCGCCTGTCGACAGACCGGCCCCGTGAATCTCCCGGAGGATATCCGCAATAAATCGCGGGACGGCGAGGAGGTGTTCAAACAGCGCACCTCGATCCTGTTCAAGACCATGCAGGTGGTTCGATTCTACGATGCCAGGCGCAACACCCTGATCTATCTGACCTACAGCGACAAACTGGTGGAAGGTTCGCCAAAAAACAGCATTACCGCAGTCCCTCTCTACCAACCAAGCAACAACCAGCGTTGATATGCACACCGGCCGACTCGTTCTCACGCCCCAGGATCCGTTTTACCTGCCGGAAAGCATCGACAAGATCATAGAACAACTTCGCGGCATTCAATTTTGCAGTGCTCGGGTGGAAGGGCTGGATGGTCAACACTATCTGTTGGGGGATCGCTTCATGCAGCTTGTCTCCTTCATGGGCTGCTCCCCCTTCATACACCTGGAACCGACAGCGGATGGTCAGCCATTCTGTCACCTGATCATCGACGGACCCTACTCACAACCGGTGTTCCTGAAGGGCAAAAATACCGGCTCACCCCGCTGTGAAGCCTGCCGCAAACGTATCCCTCATTGGGAAGCCTTGATCGAGCAGTGGCAGGATGACCCTGAACATTTTCAGGCAAGCTGCCCCCATTGCGCTCACCAACAGAACCCAGCCACATACAACTGGCGTCAGTCAGCCGGCAACGGACGTCTGTTTCTGTGTATCGAGAATATCTTTCCCAATGAGGCGATCCCATCCCCTGAGTTACTCAAGGCCCTGGAGTCCAGCAGCGCCACGACCATCCCCTGGAGATACTTTTATATCCAGGACTGATAAAAAATGCAGGGTGGACGCCGCCCACCCTATTTGATGTTTTTGGTTTTTAAAATTATTGGTCAAGGAGCATTGTCTCAGCCAACCTCACAACGGTTCTTACCATTTCGCTTGGCTTGATAGAGCGCCTTGTCCGCTCTTTTGAACACAGTCTCCACGCTGTCTCCCTCCGTAAAATGGGAGAGGCCGCAGGAGATGGTAACCTGCACCGCCTTGTCGCCTGAATGGAAACCACTCTGCATGACACTCTGGCGCATCTGTTCCGCGACCTTCAAGGCCTGCTCTTCACCGGCGCCACATAACAGGGCGACAAACTCTTCGCCGCCATAACGTGCAATGAAGTCGGTTTCACGCAAGCGTTGCTGCAAGCTAGTGGCGACAGTCTTTAGCACCTTATCCCCAGCCTGATGCCCGAACCGATCATTGATCGATTTAAAGTCATCCACATCCCAGACCAGCATCGACAAAGGCTCGGCAAAACGCTTCCATCGGGCAAATTCCTGCTCCACGCGTTCATCGTAGGCCATCCGGTTCGGCAACTCAGTGACGGCATCCCTGAGCGCCAGGTGATGCGCCTCGAGCAATCGATAGCGCAGATCCTCAGACTCTTTTTCCAGCTTCTGCAGACGGTCACACAGCTGATGCTCATCGGACTCCGCACCCTTAAACCACTGCTGTTCCTGCTGCAGAAAAACATCCATGGTCTGTTGGATACCATTCAAGCGATCGCTGACATCCCGCTTGAGCTGATTGAGGTCGGTCGCGGAACTCACCGTTGAATAGAGTCCACTCACTTGAGAAGACACTTCGTCACTCAATTTCCGGCCCTGTTCAACAACCTCACTGCGTCCATCGCGTGCATGACGTAAGTGCTCATCGAGATCCTGCAGACGCTGCGTGAGCTCACCGAGAAAATCCTCGGCCTCCTTGATCTCAGCCTTTGCCTCTCCATAAGATCTTGCAGAGAGATCCAGCAGATCCTCCAGCACCGACACCCATTCATTGCCTGGAGGATTGCTCAACAGCCGAGACTTGAGCTGAGTGATCTCGGCTCCCCAGTGCCCCGGCCAGTTCGCCTGATCAAGCAGATTCAGCAATATCCGGTTGGTTGAATTGACAGCTTCATCAGGGGCCGGCGAATCACCACCTGCGAGAAATCGTCCAAGCAATCCCGTTTTCTTCGCCTGGGAGCTACTTGCAGCAGGATTCAGCAGTCCCGCCAGGCGATCCAGATCTTCATCCCGCATCTGAGCAGAAGATGACAGAGGCATCTTCAACAGCCGGCTCACCTCAGCCTTGTCCCGCGTGGAGAGAGGTAGGCGTGAAGTCAGTTGATTGGAAAATCTCTCGAAAATCTGCCCTTCAGAGGCATGCTCCTCGGAAAAATGCATCAGACTGTCAGACAGACTGTTCAGTTTTTCCTTGATCGAGGAGGAGGCTCCGCCACGCACTGCATCCCTGATGCCTTTGAGGTGGGGGTCCAATTGCGAATCGAGACCACTGGCGGCCAGGGTCAGGCGGGTGATTGTATGGGCCAGGAGCTTTCCAAGCTCGGATTCAGCTGCGAGTTGGCTCTCATGTTGCTGTAAAAGCCCTTCATAGAGGGCTTTCCAGTCCTTTTGATCTGTCATACCGTTGCCGACCAAAATTGAAATGGGATGAGAAAGGTGATCCAGACTCTATCCGTGAATCGTTGAAATTCCAAACGTCCCTGCAAAGCGGTGCCGCAGGAGCGGCCTCTCAAGCCGCCTTATCCAGAATCACGTTATCCGGCAGTTCCACTTCGACACTAATCGGCAAATGATCCGAGTGGGCATAATTCAAGACTTCCGCATTAGCCAGTCTGAGACTGGGAGAGGCCAGAATATGATCCAGTTTACGATTTGGGCGCCAGCTGGGGAAGGTCATCATATCGCAGGAGGGACCACGCAGGTCTGTCTTGTCGAGCAGGTAGCGAAACTCCTGTGATCCACACTCGCAGTTGAAATCCCCCATCATGACGAGATGAGAATAGTGGGACACCAGCTCACTGACATAGGAGAGCTGACGCATTCTGGCACGCCGTCCCAGGGCCAAATGCATGATGCAGATACCGAGAGGTTTTTCACTGGTCTTGAATTCCATCAGCATGGCGCCGCGGCCAGGCAGACCGGGGAGTTTATGCTCGACTATGTCTGTCGGCAGCACCCGACTGAGAACACCGTTGCTGTGTTGGGCCAGTTTGCCGATGCGGCGGTTGACCTGTCTGAACCAGTAGGGAAATCCGGCCTGATGGGCAAGATACTCGGTCTGATCGACAAACCCACTACGCAAACTTCCCGAATCCACCTCTTGCAATCCAACCACATCAAAGTCTTTCAACAAGTGTGAAATATGATCGAGATTGTGCAACTGATCGCGGTGGGGTAACAGGCTTTTCCAGCTTTTAGTCAGATACTCACTGTAGCGACGGGTATCGGCGCCGGCCTGAATATTGTAACTGAGAAGACGCAGTCGATTGGCGGTGGCAGTTGCCATGCCAACACGTTCGATCTCATTTTTCATCATATCGTCCGTTAGATGTTTGATATTCTTCACCTATATTACGGCAAGTTGTTTCATTAGCTTGAGCACACTTCCTCAATTTAAGCCTAAATAATGTCCTAAAACAACGGAGGCGGCCCGCTGGCCGCCTCAATTATAAGCTATGCGACCTGAGGATCTATTTGCTCAGCCCCTGGATGTACTGTGCCACAGCAACTATTTCATCATCAGTCATCTTGGCGGCAACGCCTTGCATCATTTGGTTCAAATCGTTAGCGCGACTACCCGTGCGGAAGTCCTTCAGCGCCTTCTCCGTGTAGGCGGCGTGCTGTCCTGCCAGGGCGGGGAAATTGGCCTGGGGATTACCTGAGCCAGCCGGTCCGTGACATGCCATACAGGCCGCCACGCCACTGGTGGCATTACCCGCCCGAAAGATTTTTTCACCGGCTTCAGCCTTATCCGCCGCAGCAGTTCCACCCTTCTTGGTCTGACTCGCGAAAAAGGCTGCCAGATCCGCCATGTCCTGCTCACTCAGGGGAGCCACCATACCAATCATGGTGGGATCAGTCCTGTTGCCTGATTTGAAATCCTTGAGTTGTTTTTCAATATATTTAGGGTGCTGCCCAGCCAGTTTTGGCCAGATAGGATTGACCGGACTGTTTCCGTCAGGTCCATGGCACGCCATGCAAGCCACCGATTTGGTTTGACCCACCTCTGCGTTACCTGCAGCCTGAATACCACTAGCTGACATTGCCAGTGCGATTGAAACAGTTAATAACCATTTATTCATGATGAATCCTGCTGTATTTCTGCTGGATGGTACTGGCCAAGAGTCTCTGCATGTCGAATTCAACTGCTATCAGCAGAGTCTCAGGTCGTATAGACCGATTGAGCCCTGGAAAAGTTGCAGAACTATAGCAGAATATCCTAATAAAGGTCAAAATATACGACTTGACTCAGGACTTCATACAACACCGGAATCACTTGGAGCAGATCATGCAAACTCCCCCTGACAGTGCAATTGTCAAACGCTGCTTCGCGGTAATTTACACCCCCACCCGCCGCCGCAAGCGATTTCCGGAAAACTGCGTTACCGTGGTGCCGACGGCCGAAGAGGCCATCGCGGAAGCCAAAAGCACAGATGACACATATCCCGCCCAAGTCATGGGGCCATCCCGCTCATCCGAGGGATTGCGGCTCTATTACCTCATCCAGTGGCTTGCTTAGTTTGACTTAGTCAGATTACCCGAAAAATATTTGCCCCAGATGTAAGGTCGATTACAGGGCAATCTTCAGCTTTGCCATCTCGTTTCTGATCGTCGCCGTATCCAGTTTTTCATAATCCACACGGCTGAAAGTGGTTATCCCCCCCGCCAGTTCATACCAGGCAAAGCCGTTGGTCCAGGAGGCATGTTCATAATTGCCCTGTGTCTGACGGGGTATGCAGTAAAGACAGCCAGGCAGGTAGATCAGATTGTAGCTGGTTTCGGTGCGGTGCAGCTCGTCCAGGCGCTTCCAGGACTCGCCGACCGAGGTATAGACCTCGCAATTGGCCGGGTAGTCAGATGCGCCTTGATTGTGTCTCCAGCGTGGCGACGCAAGCGGTAACGGGGCATCCCGCTGAAACATCTGAAAATGGAGATGGTTGACGGAGGCATAGGCGCCATAGCTATTGTACGCAAACCCCACACCCGGCAGCCCCGCTGCCATCTTTTCCGTTAAGGCCCAGATGTAGAGATGGTAAGGGTGTGAAAGAAACTGCGGTTCTCTCGAGTAACGTTCAGGCACCAGCAATCCGTGCATTGGGGTAAAGGGGAATTTGTTGTAGAGCAGTTCAACCTGCAAGCCCTGCAACTCACCGGACCAGAAGGCTTCCTTGCGTAAAAAAGGCTTGTTGAAGTGAAAACCTCGCTGCTCAAAGGGCTGGTGGATACCTTTGATGGACGCATCAGCCATCCGCGCCGGCCTGAAGGCCCGGATATGATTAAACTGAACCTCCCACTCCTCCTCCTGCCTGCACTCGGTCAACTGGACACCCCTGAAACCAATAGCCATCAGCTTCAGAAAGACTGACTGGTCATCGGGGGCTCCGGGCATTTCCCGGCCGTTGGCCAAAGCATCCCTGCAACTCTCCGCCAGCTGATTAAAACGCGCTTCGAGCGGCCCTTTCAGCTGCTCGAATATTTCGGCGTCAAAACTGGCATTGGCATGCACCAAAATGTAGACACCCAACCCTGGCTGCTCCAGCAGCCCTCTGAGGCCAGAAACAAAGGCATCACGAAAGTGTTGCTGACTGGAAAAGGGCGGATGTGGCATAGGCAAGATGGGTAATGATGGTGCTTTGCATAGAAAAAAGGCCCGCTGAGTTCCAGCGGACCTGTAGCTGTTGAGATTCGACCAGTTTAATGTTTCATGTGGTCTGAGTGATCCATATGTTTCATGTGCATCTGCAGTTTACGCACTGGAGCCGTGATCTGCTGCTTTGATCCATCCTCAAAGATCAGCGTCATCGGAATTTCCTCTCCCGGCGTCAGCTTCTGTTGCAAGCCAATCAGCATCACATGCAGACCACCAGGCTGCAGGGCGACCTGCTCTCCCGCCGGCAGCTCAATCTTTTCCACCTGACGCATGCGCATCATACCGTCCACCATGGTGTGAGTGTGTAATTCCACCACCTTGGAAACCGGGCTCTCTGCCGCCACCAGCGCATGCCCCTGGGCATCACTGTTGCTCAGCGCCATAAAGGATGCCGAATTGGGCTGGCCTGGCGGTACCGCTCTTACATAGGGGTCCTTGACTTCGACCATATCCGCAACCTGTTGAGCCAACGCCACCCCACTGAGGGTCAACATCGCCAACGCCATGATGGTAGTAATTTTTCTCTTCAACATAATTCTCTCCGTTCTGATTTGATTCGTTGGTATCCGCTGACAGACATGAGCTTGATTCGAAAAAGCCCCGGACTTAGACCACTGGCGCCGATTATAGTCAACTGACCCCATGTTCACACAACTCGTTCCGCAGTTGAGTACAACAACGACCAAATCCAGTGAAATAGCGTCAAAAACCCCGAAAATACGATTTCTCGCGCATAAAAAAGGGTCGAAGGCAATGCATTACCTTCGACCCTTTAAGTCTTGCCAGCTTCAGCAGGCTTCACCTGCCAGGGCTGAAAAAGATGCGGCTACTGGGTGCTCAACCACGCAGCAATAGCCTTCGCCTCTTCTGCTGAGACCATGGCCATAATCCCCTTCATGGCAGCGGTCTGGCCATTGTTGCGGGCGCCGCTCTTGATATCCATCATCTGATTGTATGCGTAGTCTGCGTTCTGACCCGCCAGTTTCGGATAGGTTGGCATGATCGGAGTCTTGGCGTCCTGACCGTGGCAGGAGAAGCAGGTCTTGGCCTTATAGAGAGCGGCGCCGTCAGCGGCAGCTGCAGAACCCATTACGCCCAGGGAGAGAACAGCACTGACAGCCAGCACCAAACCTTTCATCTTCATCATAGGGATTAACCTCTATTCACAAGTTAAGGAAAACTGTTGAATGCGCAGGGTTACCAGTCTCCCACTCACACATCCTGACCGATGATTATATTACCATGAACTTAATTTTACACGTCCAAGATAATTATCAATTCATAAAACTTTACATTTGATTGCAGCATGTCCGTAAAGTTGCCGCTTTACACGGCGCCTGGCTCTGCGCCAATTTCCCGGGATTGAATCAGTGACTGGGACCCTTGTCCGCCATATGCGAAAGATAGAGCGCCAATCCGAGCAGGGCTATTCCCCCTGCAAACTGAAGCAGATCGAGTGACGTCTGAAAATTCATCTGCAAGGCAAACTCGAAATAACGCACCACCAGGATCATCATCACCACCTTCGCCAGGCGGCTTTTCAGGTCATCCAGACTGGTGATCATCAGCACATTGGATGCCTCTTCTTCACCTTCAGCCATATCGATCTTGCTGATGAACAACTCATACAGACCCATCGCGAAGATCAACATAACGGTTGCCAGCAGATAACCATCCACAATCTCAACCACATGGGTGACCGTGGTCGATCGCAGGCTGACCCTTTCGGCCCCCGTCAACTCCGGCGATGCGTAGTGCAGCAGATGACTGATCATGTAAAAAGCATCCACCGACGCCACGTAAAACATGCCAAAAGACACCGCCAGACTAGCCACCACCGCCGCCAGCACAACCAGTCGGCTGTTCCAGAGCACACTCTCAAAGATCTTTTCCAACGCTATACTCCCCTCTGAAAATTTCGCTCTATTATTCAGGCATCCAAAAGATTCTCAAGTATCCTCTACATAAGACAACCGCCCGCACTCACTCCAAGCCCCGGAATTCGCCTTCGAGTGTACAGGTCTGGCTAGAACAGACTGAAATCATTATCATCCTGACATTTTGCAGGACAAGCCCCATGACCAGCTTCATTCCCGGCCAGCGTTGGATCAGTGACACCGAGTCTGAACTGGGTCTCGGCACAGTCATCAAGACCGAAGGCCGCACAGTCACCCTGCTCTTCATGGCCGCCGGCGAGACCCGGGTCTACGCCATGCAGAATGCACCGCTGACCCGGGTCATGTTCAGCGAGGGTGACGAGGTCGAGAGCCACGAAGGCTGGCAACTGCAGATCACCCGGACCGAGGAAGACGCGGGTCTGATGACCTATTGGGGGCAGCGCAACGACGGCGCTGAAGCCAGTCTGAGTGAAGGAGAGCTCAGTAACCTGATCCGCTTCAACAAACCCCAGGACCGGTTGTTGGCCGGCCAGGTCGATGCGGTTAACTGGTTCGATCTGCGCTATCAGACCTTGGAGCATCTGGGTCGACTGGAGCAGTCGACTACGCTGGGACTGGCCGGCGGCCGCATCGACCTGATTCCGCATCAGCTCTATATTGCCCATGAAGTCGCCAATCGGCCATCACCCAGGGTATTGCTGGCTGACGAGGTCGGGCTTGGCAAGACCATCGAGGCCTGCCTCATCCTGCATCATCAGTTACTCACCGGACGGGCAAACCGGGTGCTGATCCTGGTGCCTGATCCGCTGGTGCATCAGTGGCTGGTGGAACTGCTGCGCCGATTCAATCTGAAATTCAGCATCCTCGATGAACAACGCTGCACGGCGATTCAGGAGTCGGGCCAGGGTGACAATCCCTTTCATGCGGAACAGCTGGTGCTCTGCAGCCTGCAGTTGTTCAAAGACAATCCACAGCGCCTGTCTCAAGCGCTGCAGGGTGAATGGGATCTCCTCATTGTCGACGAGGCGCACCATCTGACCTGGTCTGAAGATACGCCCAGTGCTGAATACCTGCTGGTTGAGGCCCTGTCACTCTCGACCCCGGGAATTCTGCTATTGACCGCCACCCCGGAGCAGCTGGGACAGGAGGGGCATTTTGCCCGCCTGCGCCTGCTCGATCCGGACCGCTATTACGATCTCAGGGCTTTTCTTGAAGAGGAGAAGAACTACCAACCCGTGGCTGACGCAGTGGCGTATTTATTGAAGCAGGACGGTCTGCCCGAGCAATCAACTCAACATCTGCTCGAACTTCTGGGGGAAACAGACAGCCGGCCATTACTCGAACTCGTGAATGACCCCGGCAGTGACCCAGCCCATCGCGAGCAGGCCCGGCAATCGCTCATCCAGCTCTTACTGGATCGCCATGGCACCGGGAGAGTGCTGTTCCGCAATACCCGCGCACGGATAACCGGCTTTCCGGAACGGGAACTGCACGCCTACCCCCTGCAGATACCAGACAGCTATGCAGTCCATCTCGAGCAGGCTGATGAATCAACCACCGTCGAGGCAAGGCTTTCACCTGAACTCATCTATCAGCGAACAGGAGAGAATGACTGGTGGACGCTGGACCCCCGGGTCGACTGGCTGATCCGGTTTCTACAGCAGATGCCAGACTCGAAGGTGCTCTTGATCTGCGCCCATGCTACAACCGCGGTCGAACTTCAGGAGGCCTTGCGAGTCCGTTCCGGCATCAATGCGGCTCTATTTCATGAGGGTATGACTATTTTGGAGCGGGATCGGGCCGCCGCCTGGTTCGCGGATATGGAGGAAGGCGCCCGGGTCCTGCTCTGCTCGGAAATCGGCAGCGAAGGGCGAAATTTCCAATTCGCCCATCACCTGGTGCTGTTTGATCTCCCCCTCGACCCCGACCTGCTGGAACAGCGAATCGGCCGCCTGGACCGGATCGGTCAACTCGAGACGGTGCGCATTCATGTCCCTTACCTCGATCCGGGGCCACAGGCGATCATGTTACGCTGGTATCAGGAGGGGCTCGACGCCTTCCGCAAGCATGTTCCCGGAGCACAGAGTATCCGCGCCAAGCTGGAACCTGCGCTCCTGCAGGCCCTGGATGAGGAGATCCTGGACACCGATCTACAGCTGCTCATCGAGTCCACGAATGAACTCGTCAAAGAGACCCAGCTACGACTCCAAAATGGCCGTAATCACCTGCTGGAACTCGGGGCCTGCCGCGAGCCCACCGCCGGCAAGCTGGTCTCACGGCTGACGGCTCAGGATCAGGATCCTGATCTGAAGGTCTATCTGAACCGGCTGTTCAACAGTTTCAACGTGGAAAGTGAGGTTTTGGGCCTGGACAGTTTTATTGTCCGGCCTGGCGAACAGGTCGCGGCCAATAGCCTCCCTGGTCTGGGTGATGAGGGTCTGACCCTGACCTTGAGCCGCTCTACCGCACTCGTCCACGAAGACCGGCAATTCATCACCTGGGAGCATCCAATGATCAGGGATGCCATGCAACTGGTCTCCAACCAGGAATCCGGCAACAGCTGTGCAATTGGTTTCAAGCATCAGAATCTGGAGCCTGGCCAGTTAATCCTTGAGGGTCTGTTCGTACTGCACTGCGTGGCCCCTCGAAGCCTGCAGGCCGGCCGCTTTCTGCCACCCACCCTGATTCGTGTATTGATCAACGAAAAGGGGGAGCGCCTCGACAGCCTCTACAGCTGTGGCGAACTTACTGATAGCAGCCGGTCACTTGACGCCCGGACAATCGCTCCGGTGATCCGGCAATATCGACAGCAGATTCGCAGTCTCGCGAAACTGGCGAAAAAATCGGCGCAACAGGCATCCCCCGAACTGATCAACCAGGCCGTCAATCAGATGATGGAGCGATACACGGACGAGATCCAGCGCATGGTGTCTCTCAAGCGTCACAACCCGAATGTGAAAAGCGAAGAGATCGAGGCGCTGCAGGCTCAAGGGCTGGCTCTGCACAAACATCTTCAGGCTGCCGGTATCCGCTGGGATGCGGTGCGCTTGATTGTCACGCTTTAGACAAACCCGATTAACGGATTCAGTACTGGCGGTCAGCGGCTCTCAATCGGCTCCAACAAAGCCAGCAGGTCAGCCATGGGCATGGGCGCCTGAATGCCATAGCCCTGCACATAGTCCACCCCGATAGAGCGTAAACTCTGCAGAATCTCCGCATTTTCCACAAACTCTGCGACAGTCATCAGGCCGAGAATATGACCAATATTGTTGATGGCCTCCACCATTGAATGGTCGATGGGATCATTCACCATATCCTTCACGAAGGAACCATCGATCTTCAGATAATTCACCGGAAGTTGTCTCAGATAACCAAACGAGGAGAGGCCGCTTCCAAAATCATCCAGTGCGAATTCACAGCCCACCCGCTGCAGAGCGCGAATAAAATGTTCGGCGGATGAAAGATTGGAGATCGCAGCGGTCTCCGTCACTTCAAAACAGAGCAGTTCTCCACCCAATTCACATTCATCGATCTTTTCCAGAATAAACTGCAGGGTCCGCTCATCACTGAGGGTCTGACCTGAGAGGTTGATAAAAAAACGGGTCTCCAGGGTTCTAAAACGAGCGCTGTGTTGGTTGATCAGCCGGATGACATGGGTCACGACCCAACGGTCGATGGCCGGCATCAAATCATAGCGTTCGGCCGCAGGTATGAAAGCCCCCGGCATGATGATCTGTCCATCCCGGCCCAGCATACGCACCAGAATCTCCAGAAACTCCTCGTTGCGATCGGCCTCGGCAGCAGCCCGGATCGGCTGCACGTAAAGGGTGAATCTGTCCTCATCGAGTGCGTGGCGTATTTTTGCCACCCATTGCACCTCTCCTCTGCGTAACAGGATCTCATCTTCATCCGGATAGTAGATATGGACTCGATTACGTCCTGCATCTTTGGCCGCGTAGCAGGCCGTATCGGCCAGACTCAGGATCTGCTCAACACCCTCACTTTCGACATTGATTGCAACCAATCCGATACTCACCCCGAGTGAAAAGATCTGATCTTCCCAGCCGAAGCGATAATCCTGCACTGCTTCACGAATCGAGTTGGCCAGACGGACCGCCACGTCCACTGGACAACGACTCAACAGAATGCCGAATTCATCCCCTCCCAGACGCGCCAGTGTGTCATTGCTGCGAATCTCCCGCTTGATAACCCCGGTGATCTGTCTCAACAACTCATCCCCGGCCACATGCCCGCAGGAATCGTTTACGACTTTAAACCGGTCGAGATCAAGATAGAGCAGTGAGTGTTCAGTTCCGTTGAGTGCCGACTCGTCCAGCAGCGTGGCGAGTTGCCGGTCAAACTCATTCCGATTAAAGAGTCCGGTAAGGGCATCATGACCGGCCTGCCAGCGTAATTGGGCAGCCAGCTTACGGGACTTACTCACGTCCCGAAACACCAGAACCACTCCTTCAGCCTGGCCCTGCTCATCCCGCAGACTGGCAATCGACTGTTCAACCGGAAAAAACAGGCCCTCCCGATGCCTGAGCACCAGTTGTGAGCTTTTTGAAGCAACTATTTCCGAATAGGTCATATAGTGCTTTTCGATATCCGGAGCATCAGTCTGCAGATCTTCAAAGACCTGATAGACCTCCACCAGCGGTTTACCCAACACCTGGGAACCGCCATACCCCGTCAACTGTTCAGCCGCCAGATTACTGAACTCCACGCGACCCTCCTTGTCGCAGGAAATGACAGCTTCCAGGATGGAGGAAAGCATTTCCCTGGATCGACTCTCCCCTTTGAGATAGAAAGCCGTCTGTTCACGAAGGTTTTGATCTAAATAGACGGAAGAAGAGACATCGAAGACCTGCACCAGGCAATACTGGCTCTCGACAACCACAGGTTTTACCTTGAGCGTATGGTACAGAGGCTCTCCAACCTGTGTGGCCGTACGGTTTTTATATAGAGGTAAAAAATGGTTGTGCAACTTTTGTGGCAGTACCCCTGGTATGCCCTCGATCAAGGCTGCATTCACCACCGACAGGAAGCGGGAGTCTGACAAGTGCGGGTACAGCTGATCTATCTTCCGCCCCACGACCTCGGACTGTTCCATTCCCGAGGCCTTAGCCAACCAGGCATTCCAGGCGACCACTCTCAGTTCGGCATCCAGAAGACACAATCCGAGATCACTGGACTGCACCATCTCGCGCAATAATTCGAACGAGAGCGGCAAGCGGTCCTGGTCGGAATTGCAGGGGGCTTGAGTCTTATCAGCAGTCACCATCTATGTCCCTATTAATCGACAATTCATTGAGTTGATCAAGCTTGATAGCGTCGAATTCCATACCTTTGCAAAGGTCTGTGAGTCGAGGGCTGTGACCCATGAAATTTGGGCCGGCAGTTTGGCGATGCTTGGTATCTTCAGCGCCCCCTGGCAATCGAAGACAACCCCGATCGCAAACATCATTTTCGGCATCTTGATTAATAATCTTTAGGAAAACTTTGATTATCCAATCCCTTATTGCCTGTTTTTCTGCCGTTCCCAGGCTTTGAGCTCGATGAAGAAAGGAAATTGGGAGGTGAATCAATACAAGGAATCAATCCTGCACTGCGGAGGCGATTTCCAAAGCAGTCAATGCTCGGTATTGGCCGGGCTGAAGATCAGCGTCGAGCATCAGAGACGCCACAGCTTCCCGATGCAGAGCAATCACCCGGTTGCCTACAGCAGCCATCATCCTTTTAACCTGATGATAGCGGCCTTCCGTGATAGACAGCCTGATGAGTGTCTCGGTAAGCCTTTCCAACTCCGCCGGGCGGGTCGGATCTTTTTCATTCCGCAACAGAAGACCACCCTTCAATCTGTCGGCGCTTTCCTCGGAGAGCGGCTCAGCCAGGGTGACAAGATAGATTTTGGGGCGCTTCCGCCTGGGTGCGGTAATCCGGTGTGACCATTCACCATCATCGGTAATCAATACCAGTCCTGTGGTATCGATATCCAGGCGACCCGCGAAATGCAGCCCCGCCAGGACCGGTTCATCCAACAGCTCCAATACACTGCTGTTGTGCTGGTCGTCCGTGGAACAGACATAGCCTTGTGGCTTATTCAACATGAAATACCGCAGCCCTGAGCGAGCTAGCAGTTGGCCATCCAGACTCACCTCGGCCTCTGCCGGCACAATCGCTGCGGGACGATTCGCAACCCCGCCATTTACCCTGACGCGCCCCTTACGAATCGCCTTCTGGGCCTGCGAGCGGGTCATTACAGAGGCGCTACTGAGGTAACGGTCAAGCCGCATATTCAACCTGGCGACTCAGGAGGTAATCAGATCTCTGTGTAGATCTCAGCACCCTGGCGTTTGAACTCCACCGCTTTCTCCTCCAGTCCCTGCTTCAGTGCCTCGCTTTCGGCAACACGGTGGGACTTTGCATAGTCCCGTACATCCTGAGTGATCCGCATGGAGCAGAAGTGCGGCCCGCACATGGAGCAGAAGTGGGCCACTTTGTGTGCCTCGTGGGGCATGGTCTCGTCGTGGAAATCCCGCGCCTTCTCCGGATCCAGACTGAGGGCGAACTGGTCTTCCCAGCGGAATTCGAAGCGCGCCTTGGACATGGCGTTGTCCTGTAGTTGGGTGCCCGGGAAGCCTTTGGCCAGATCGGCGGCGTGGGCGGCGATCTTGTAGGTGATGATACCCTCACGCACATCCTCTTTGTTGGGCAATCCCAGATGCTCTTTCGGGGTCACGTAGCAGAGCATGGCGGTGCCGTACCAGCCGATCTGCGCCGCACCGATGCCGGAGCTGAAGTGGTCATAGCCGGGAGAGATATCGGTAACCAGTGGCCCCAGAGTGTAAAAGGGGGCTTCGAAGCAGTCCTGCAGCTCCTTATCCATGTTCTCCTTGATCATCTGCATGGGCACATGGCCGGGACCCTCGATCATCACCTGCACATCGTGCTCCCAGGCGATCTTGGTGAGCTCGCCGAGGGTCTCCAGCTCGCCGAACTGGGCTGCGTCATTGGCGTCCGCCAGACAGCCGGGACGCAGTCCGTCACCCAGAGAGAAGGCCACGTCGTAGGCCTGCATGATCTCGCAGATCTCCTCGAAATGGGTATACAGGAAGCTCTCCTGATGATGGGCCAGACACCACTTGGCCATGATCGAACCACCGCGGGAGACGATCCCGGTGATCCGCCCGGCAGTCAGCGGCACATAGCGCAACAGCACCCCGGCATGGATGGTGAAGTAGTCCACCCCCTGCTCCGCCTGCTCGATCAGGGTGTCGCGCATGATCTCCCAGGTCAGATCCTCGGCCTTGCCGTTGACCTTCTCCAGGGCCTGATAGATGGGCACAGTACCGATCGGCATCGGCGAGTTGCGCAGGATCCACTCGCGGGTCTCGTGGATGTTCTTACCGGTGGAGAGATCCATCAGGGTATCGCCGCCCCAGCGGGCCGACCAGGCCATCTTCTCCACCTCTTCCTCAATCGACGAAGAGAGCGCCGAGTTGCCGATATTGGTATTGATCTTGACCCGGAAATTGCGCCCGATGATCATCGGCTCCATCTCCGGATGGTTGATATTAGCCGGGATGATGGCGCGGCCTGAGGCCACCTCTTCGCGCACGAACTCCGGGGTGATCTCATCCGGAATGTTAGCCCCCATGGGCTCGCCGGCGTGCTGGCGCAGCAGTTTGGCGTAGCGCGGGTCGGCCAGCAGCTCCTGCAGACGGCAGTTCTCGCGGATCGCCACAAACTCCATCTCGGGGGTGATGATCCCCTGGCGGGCATAATGCATCTGGGTGACGTTCTTGCCGGGCATGGCGCGGCGCGGCGCGTGGATGTGCTCAAAGCGCAACTCGGCCAGCTCGGGATCGTTCTGACGACTGCGCCCATACTCGGAACTGGGGCCTTCCAGTTGCTCGGTATCCTGCCGCTCCTCAATCCATCCGGAGCGCAGATCAGGCATGCCCTGCATCAGATCCACCGTCTGCTGCGGATCGGTAAAGGGGCCGGAAGTATCGTAAACCGTGATCGGAGGGTTTTCCTCGGCGCCGAAGCTGACTGCAGTCGGATCCTGCTCGATCTCCCGCATCGGCACCCGGATATCGGGGCGGGAGCCTTGCACATAGATTTTCTGGGACTTCAGGTACGGCCGGGTCACCTCTTCGGAGAGACTCGCGGTCTTATTGATGAAATCTTCTGGTATGGCGCTCATGGTAAAAGCCTCGCTGGTGGGCGTTGGGGAGCGCGCGTAGTAACTGTATGTGCAACAGTTCTGTAGCTTCCCTACGCCGGTATTATCCGGGTCAGGTAGTAAGAGTCTTTCTCAGCCTGGCTAGCAGGCACCTCTAGCTGGTATCTCTTGCACTTCGTTAGAAATGCTCTCTTTGCCATCCCTGGCGCAACTTCAGCGATCTAAATCACTCCCGGCCACGCCTTCCTTGGCGTGTCGTTCGCCATGCTGCGAATGTCCACTGGACATTCGGTCATGGCTCACCCTACGCCGGTATTGTCCGAATCAGGTGGTAAGGGTCTCTCTCAGCCTGACAAACTTTCAGGCACCCCCGCTTTACGGACACAGTATAAAGGAGGGTAAAGCTAATGCAATTCTTCGACCCGCGTAATATCAGCGGGAGTCCTATGGAAAATAATCGGGCTACCCAAATTCTTGCCTGCAAGAGGCAAAATCCGTACGCTAGGCCATCACATCGACAATCCAATAGGAACAGCAGGGGATTTCAAATGATGGCAGACAACAACGCACAGGCCCGCTTCAACATGGTCGAACAGCAAATCAGACCCTGGGATATCTTCGATTCAAGGGTCCTGAACCTGATGGAAGAGTTGCCAAGAGAACAATTCGTTCCGGAGGAGTACCAGCACCTGGCCTTTGCCGACATCGAAATTCCGATTGGACATGGCCAGCGTATGATGTTCCCGAGGATGGAGGCCAAGCTGCTGCAGACCCTGGATATTCAGCCCAATGACCGAGTGCTCGAAGTGGGCGCCGGCAGCGGCTTTCTCACTGCCTGCCTGGCCAGACTGGCCGGCCGAGTGGTCAGTATCGACATCCATGCCGATTTCATTGAAGCAGCCGTAAAGCGGCTGAGCGACCTGGGCCTGCGTAATGTCCAGCTGCGCACCGGTGACGTCCTAACTACCCCTCTGGATGAAGATGGACCCTTCGACGCCATTGCCGTGACCGGTTCGCTACCTACCTCTGCCCAGGTGGATATATTCCGTAAACAGCTCAAACCAGAAGGACGTCTGTTTGCCGTCATCGGCTGCCCCCCTGTGATGCAGGCCCTGCTGATCACCAAAATTTCCGACACCAGCTACAGCGAGGAGCCCATTGTGGAAACCGCACTGGCTCCACTGGAAAACACCGTACAACCCGCTGTCTTCGAATTCTGAAGCGCAGCTAAACAGCCGGACCAAATATTCTCTAAGATAAACTCTAAGTCTGTGATTTTCTGAGTAATTCGTTACCCATGGGTCTAATACCCATGGATCAGCCGGTACAATCCTGTACCCGATGAATCCCCACCGTCTCCGGACGGGGTTTGAACATGGGATTGGCGTTTAAACGTCATCCCACCGTACAACACAAAAGAGGAAGACGACATCATGAGCTCACACAATGTTAGTTTACCCCTGACCCATGCCCCCAAATCCCAGCTGTTGATTGTCAATGTTCAGGAGAAGCTGGCCAAGGCGATGCCTAAGGCCGACCGGGACACGATGGTCTCGAACATCAATCGCCTCAGTCAGACCGCCCGCTCTCTGGATATCCCGATCCTGCTCTCGGAACACTATAGCAAGGGGCTCGGTGAGACGATCCCGGAGATCATGCAGCACCTGCCTCCCGGCACCGAGGCCAAAGACAAATTCACATTTTCCTGCTGTACCGCACCGGGATTCGAAGAGGAACTGGGTCAGGAGGAAAACCGCAAACAGATCGTAATCGTCGGGCTGGAAGCGCATATCTGCATCCTCCAGACCGCCGCGGGTCTGCAGCAGTGGGGCTATCAGGTCTTCGTGGTAGAGGATGCCATTAGCTCAAGAAGCACCTCACATCGCGAAAACGCCATCCAGCGGATGCGTCAGGGAGGCGTTAGGATGACAAACAGTGAATCGGTGGCCTTCGAATGGCTGAGCGACGCCAACCATCCCCACTTCAGTGAGATTTCTCAGTTGTTTCGCTGATTCAGTAAGCTCTCCACAAGGTTTATCAGTTTTTGCAGAGCACCCCGCTTGCTGTCCAGCAGGGTGCGGCCGTTTTCACCGATGCGGCTACGTTCGCTGGCGTTTTTCAGCCAGCGCGTGACCACCTCTGCCAATTCATCACTATCCGCCACTTGGCGTGCCGCATGTTCTTTCAGAAATAGCTCGCTGATCTCGGTAAAATTGAACATGTGGGGGCCAAAAACCACAGGCAGGCTCTGAGCTGCCGCTTCCAGTAGATTATGCCCACCATGGGGCACCAGGCTCCCGCCGATGAAAGCCACATCAGAGGCGCCAAACAAGAGTGTCAGCTCCCCCATGGTATCGCCCAAAAAAACCTGCGTATCCGGACCACAACCTCTGCTTTCAGATCTTCGGGTTGTGGTAAAACCCCATGACCTCGCCATCTCCGCGACCTGATCAAAACGCTCTGGATGGCGGGGCACCAAAACCAGCAGGCAATCCGCTATGGCTGACTGAATTCGGGTGTGCGCCTGTAGAATTTGCTCCTCCTCACCTTCGTGAGTGCTTGCCGCCAGCCAGACGGGCCGCTCATTTCCCCAGGCCCGACGCTGAACCTCGGACTGTTCCCGCAGGCTGGCCGATAAATGAATATCGAATTTGATGCTGCCGGTGACCTCAACCTGGCTGGTGCGGGCCCCCAGGGCGCGAAAGCGTACCGCATCGCTCTCCCCGTGGGGCGCTATCAGGGTGATTTTCTGCAGCGTCTCCCGGGTCAGCCCCGACACCCGATGGTAGCGCTGCGCAGAACGCACCGAGAGTCGCGCATTGGCCAACAGCGTCGGAACACCCCGTTGGTAGGCTTCATGAATCAGATTCGGCCAGATCTCGGTTTCCATCAGGATCAGCAGACTTGGCTGCAGCTGATTGAAAAATCGCCGGGTAATGAAGGGCGTATCGAACGGTCCATAGCGATGGGTGACCTCATCGCCGAATAATTCCATGACCCGCTGGGCGCCAGTAGGTGTGGTGGTGGTGATAACCATCGGCAGATGAGGATACACTTCGAGTAGACGCCGGATCAGCAAGACCGCAGCCTGCACCTCACCGACCGATACCGCATGTAACCAGATGCAACCGGAACTTGATGGAGCCGGGATATAACCGAGCCGCTCCCGCCATCGCTCACGATACATCGGCGCCTTGATGCCTCGCCAATAGAGCCTCAGCAAGAGGATCGGCGCCAGGAGCAGAATCAACAGTGAATAGAGTTGTCGCATGGCTGAAAAGATGGGTTCAGATGTCGGTCATTTCGCTGAACTGGTGCTTGCAAAGCTGGAAATACTCGCCCTTGTCGGCCAATAACTGCTCATGCCGGCCATCTTCGACAATCCGCCCATCCCGGACCACCAGAATACGATCGGCGTGTTGGATGGTCGAGAGTCGATGCGCGATCACCAGGGTGGTGCGGTTTTTCGTGATCTCGGTCAATGCCGCCTGAACGTGTTGTTCCGACTCGGCATCCAGCGCCGAGGTCGCCTCGTCCAGCAGCAGGATGGGGGCATCCTTGATCAATGCCCTGGCAATCGCCAGACGTTGCCTCTGACCACCGGACAACCTGACCCCATCCTCACCGATCATGGTTTCGAATCCCTCAGGCAGCGCCTCGATGAATTCCAGCGCATGGGCATCCCGGGCAGTCTTTACGAGCTGCTCCTCAGTCACTTCGCCCACCACACCATAGCGGATATTGTTGGCCACGGTGTCATCGAACAGCACCGACTCCTGGCCCACGTAGGAGAGGCTCCTGCGCAGCCCGCTCAACGTCATCTGCTGAATATCCACCCCATCGATCAACACCCGGCCCTGACTCGGGAGGTAGAAACGGGGCACCAGATTGGCAATAGTTGTCTTACCGCCTCCTGAATGCCCGACTAACGCCACTGTGGTGCCTGGTTCGACCTCGAAGCTGACACCACTCAAAACCTCTCTCTCAGAACTGGGGTATTGGAATGTGACCCGGTCGAATGTGATGCGGCCTTCAACCTCCTGCAATTCGATGGTTCCACTATCCTTTTCCGACAATTCGTCAACCAGTGCAAAAACCGTCTGTGCCGCCGCCAGCCCCCGCTGCAGAGGCTGATTGATGCCGGTCAGCCGTTTGATCGGCGAAAACAACAGGCCGACCGCCACCATCAGTGACACAAATCCACCCACTGTGAGTTGTCCCATGGCAGTCTGATGAGTCCCCACATAGACCAACAGCGCGATCATCAAGGCGCCGATGAATTCCACCAGCGGCATGTGAGCCGAACCGGCGACTTTATTCTTCAGATTGTAGCGGCGCACCCAGTTGGCCTGCTTCATAAAACGTTGCTTCTCATATCCCTGACCGGCGAAGATCTTGATCACCTTCTGCCCCCGCACACTCTCCTCCAGTACATGGGTCAGACCACCCACCGTCTCCTGCAACGCCAGATTGAGCCTGCGCAGACGCTTGGCCAGGACCCTGACCGCTATCACGATCACCGGCATGGTGGCGATGATCACCAGGGTCAGCATCCAGTTGAGATAGAGCATATAAGCCAGCAGACCCACTACCACGATACTGTCCTTTACCAGGATGGTGAGCACTTTGGTGGCGGCCATGGTGACCTGCTCTACATTGTAGGTCACCTTGGAAATGATATTGCCGGTGGAGTTGGCATCGAAGTAGCTGTTCGGCAGGGACAGAATTCGCTCGATCATATGGGTCCGCAGATCGAATACCACCCGCCCCGAGACCCACTCGAAAGCGATACTGCTGAGGAAGTTCATGACTCCCCGGATAGAGAACAGTAAAAGCAGCAGAATGGGCGACCAGAAGATGACCTCCGGGTCTTTCTCGACAAAACTACCATCCAGCAAGGGTTTCATCAGCACCGGCACGGCCGGCTCGGTCATGGCCAACACCACCATGGCGGACAGGCCAGCGGCGAATTCCCGCCAGTAGGGGCGCACCTGCCTGAGCAGGCGCAGATAGAGTTCCCGGCCCTTCATAGCAACCCCCTCTGCTCGATACACCAACAAACCGAATTCAGATTACGAGTCATGCATCAACCTCGCGAATCGCATCCACGATACGGCTGGTGGAGTGGCCTTGCAGGAAATCGAGCACTCTGACCTCGCCACCGTTCTGCACCACGCAGTCGTGGCCCGCAATCTGTTCCGGCCGGTAGTCGCCACCTTTCACCAGCAGATCGGGGCTGACTTCACAGATCAACTCCTCCGGTGTGTCCTCACTGAATGCCACCACCCAGTCCACCGAAGCCAGACCGGCCAGCACGGCCATGCGTTGCGCCAATGCATTCACCGGCCGGCCACTCCCTTTGAGACGCCTTACCGAATCGTCATCATTCACCGCCACGACCAACCGGTCACCCAGCTTACGGGCCTGCTGCAGATAACTGACATGTCCTTCATGCAGGATATCGAAGCAGCCATTGGTCATGACGATTCGTTCTCCCTGATAGCGGGCCTCCCTGACCGCCTGCTTGAGTTCATCACGCTCGAGAATGCTGCTCCAATCGCCATGCTGACGCAGTGCGCCCTTCAGCTCATCCGGGGTCACACTGCCGGCGCCAAGCTTGCCCACCATCAGGCCGGCGGCGAGATTAGCCAGACCCGCTGCCTCCGCCATTTCCACCCCCGCAGCAATCCCCGCCGTCAACACCGCAATCACGGTGTCGCCCGCACCGGTCACATCGAACACTTCGCGGGCCCGGGTCGGCAGGTGCAGGGCATTGTGCCCCTCCTGCAACAACAACATGCCGCGTTCACTCAGGGTGATCAGCAATGCCCTCAACTGCAACTGCTTGCGAAGACCTTCGCCTTTGACGATGAGTTCCTGATCTGTTTCGCTGACCCCCACCACCGCCTCGAACTCCCGCAGATTGGGGGTCAGCAGCGTCGCGCCCCGATAACGCTCGAAATCGCTGCCTTTAGGGTCGACCAGCACCGGAATCCCTGCTTTATTCGCGGCCTGAATCAGGCGTTGGGGATTCTGCAGCGTGCCCTTGGCATAGTCCGAGAGGATCAGCGCACCACAGGAGGGAAGTACGTCCAGACAATGCTGCTCCATGGATGTTACGTCCACCGCATGCATCGATTTTTCAAAATCGAGGCGGATCAACTGTTGATGCTGGCTGAGCACTCTCAGTTTGGTGATCGTCGGCAGCGACGGCTCCCGTTGGAAACGGCAGCTTACTCCGGCCGTGATCAGCTGGGCCTCCAGGGATCTGCCCGCTTCATCGTCACCCACCAGGCCACCCAACACCACCTGCACCCCCAGAACGCTCATGTTGAGTGCGACATTGGCGCCGCCGCCGGGCCGCTCCTCTGTTTCATCCACCCGCACCACGGGCACCGGGGCCTCCGGCGATATTCTGGCTGCAGGACCCTGCCAATAGCGATCCAGCATCAGGTCGCCGACGACCAGTACCTTGGCGGTTGTGAAATCCGGAAGTTGAAATTGCATCAAAAGGCTTAACAAATTATCTGTAAACGGCTTATATTAGGAGCCAAGTCTAGACTGAACAAGAAAAATCCCGGTTTTTCTCTATCCTTTGCCTGATGGCGCGTAAAAAAAACACCCATATCCTTGCACCCCGCTACTGGCCCGCCTGGCTGGGATTAGCCATTCTCTGGTTGTCAGGCAAGCTCCTTTCATACCGGCTTGCACTCGGTCTCGGAAGCCTGCTCGGCAGACTTGTCTATCATCTGGCCAGGCGTCGGCGGCATATTGCCGAGGTGAATCTGCGCCTGTGCTTTCCGGAACAAGACGAGGCACAACGCAAGCAACTGCTCGAAGCGCATTTTGAGGCCCTCGGCATCGGCCTGATCTTGACCGGGTTTGCCTGGTGGGCCAGCGACGCCAAACTACGGTCCCTGCTCCAGGTCGAGGGACTTGAGCATCTCGAACAATGTCTGAATCAGGGGCGAGGGGCCCTGCTGCTTGGCAGTCACTTCACCGACCTGGAGATCTCCGGGCGTCTGTTTATTCTGTGTCACCCGACTGCCGTCATGTATCGTCGCCATGAGAACCCGGTTATCGAGTGGGCTTTCAGCCGCAATCGTCAGAAAAATTTTGTCGCCGCCATCCCCCGTGAGGATATCCGCATGACGCTGCGTACGCTGAAAAACAATCATCCGATCTGGTACGCCACGGACCAGAGCTTCAAAGGCCCAGGCAGCACCCTCGTGCCGTTTTTCGGGGTGCCCGCGTCGACGAACAGCGGAACCTCGCGCCTCGCCAAGATCTCCCGCGCCCCGGTGCTGACCTTCAACTGCATTCGTCTGCCCGGCAGTCAGGGCTTCCGCCTGATCTTCAAACCACCTCTACAAGACTTCCCCAGCGACGATGTCCAGTCAGACGCCAGCCGCATCAATGCACTGATCGAGGAGGCTGTGCGACTGGCGCCGGAACAATACCTGTGGACTCATCGCCGTTTTAAAAAACGTAAAGGCTTGCCTGATCCTTACTGACTGCGCCACCTCAATGGCTCGCCCTTGGGTTTGTCCTTCATCGCCAGTTTCCAAAAATATCCGGCCAGGTTGTCGCCATAGGAGATCGCCTTGCGTGGCAGCAGGAGCGGATCGAACAAGGGTGTGGCAGCCGCCCGTTGGCAGGTGACAGCGGATCGATAACCGGCTGCTTCCACCGCCTCAAGCGCAGTCAAGTCATGACTGCCAAAGGGATAGCAGAAGTGCCGCACCTCTGCACCCAATAGCTGCTCCAAGGCCTGCTTACTGTCGTTGACCTCCCGCCGGACGGTTTCGGCATCCACCTCAGCGAGCTTGGCGTGACTGACCCCATGGGAGCCGAAATCCACCCCTTGGTCGCGTAGTTGCAGAATACGCTCTCGATTCATCAATACGGGCGTTTCCCGGCCATCCCGGGCAAACCAGCCCGAAGGCTGCCCGAGCAGGCCGGAGAGCAGATAGACCATGGATGGGAAACCATATTTCTTCAGCACCGGCCAGGCGTACTCATAGAAATTTTCATAGCCGTCGTCAAAAGTCAGCACCACGGCCCGGGGAGGGACCGGCTGTTCCCCATTCAGACAGGCCAATGCCTCATCCAGACTCAGCAGGTTGAAACGAAACCGCTTGAGAAAGGCCATCTGCGCCTGAAAACGACGATAGTGGCAATAGGTGGAACGGTGCCCTCGCATGGGTGCGAAATCGCCCACCTGGTGATACATAAGAATGGAGATCGTATTCCGCATCGACTTTCAAACTCTACCCATTAGTCGGGTATAAACATCAATATACTGCTGCATGACAGCTGACCTGGAGAAGTCCTGTATCAGCCGCTGTTGACCCGCCCTGACCAGCAACTGTGAAAGATTGGAATCGTTACACAGTTGCCGGATATTTGTAGCCAGGGCCTTTGGCTCTGCACATGGGCTCATCAGCGCGTCTTCGCCATGACGCACGATTTCCCGAGCGCCGCGAAACGCTGTACACGCCAGAGGTTTGGCATATCCCCAGGCCTCGAGGATCACATTACCGAAGGTCTCTTTATCCAGGGATGGAAAGACGATGATGTCCGCCAGGCGATAAAACGACCCCGGATCAGACTGCCATCCGGCCCAGACCACTCGCTCAGCCACACCGAGCTGCCGCGCCTGATCCTGCAACGATGCAGCCAGAGGACCATCCCCCAGGACCATCAGCCACAGGGGGCGCCCCGCCAGTTCCCCGTGCAGGCGACTCATGGCTTCCAACAGATACTGCTGCCCCTTGACGGGTATCATGCGGCCCGGCGTCATCAGCACCAGAGCATCCTCCGGGATACCCCATTCTGTGCGCTGCGCCGTCTCCCCCGTCAGCGGGGGTGGCTCGAAAAAGTTGTAGATATGAAAGATTCTATCTCGAGGAAATCCATTTTCCAGCAGATAGTCACAGATCCCTTTGGTGTTGCCGATCCAGGCGTGGGCGTGACGGTAACCCTGGAGCTTGTAATAGCCGCCAAGCCGGGCGATATGTACCGGACCTTTACCGGCCGCCAGGCGTGTCAGACGAGTCGCCCGCCCCATGTAGGTCTGCACCACATCAGGCTGGAGGCGCTTGACGAGCCTGGAGATGTCCCGGCGAGACATGGGGTCCCAGACGGTGCGCATCGACACGGCATGATGACCCAACCCCCGCCAGATATCCTGATCCAGCCCAAAACCTTTGCGCACCACCAGTTCTGTCGGATGCCCAAGTTCATTAAGGCAAAGGGAGAAGCGTTGGAACCAGCGCTCTGCGCCGCCAAAGGACTTGCTGCCGATAATCTGGAGACTGCGGATCTTATCCATCGGTCATGCAGAGTTCTCGGTAGACCTGGAGATTTCCCTCCACCATCCGATCGATAGAGAACTCTCTCTCAACCAGCTCTGCTCCAGCCCGTCCCATGCGCGCCATCAACGAACGATCAGATAATAATCGGCTGATGGCTTGGCTCAAGGAGGCCGTATCACCCGGGGGCACGAGCACGCCGTTGCGCCCGTCCCGCACCACCTCCGGCATACCGCCGGCATTCACTGCGACGATCGGCACACCCGCACCGGCCGCCTGCAGCAGGGAGATACCCAGTCCTTCCATCAGCGCCGGGTGTACCACCAGATCGAGACAGGGCAGAATCCTCGGCAGATCGGTTCTGAAACCGGCAAAGATCACCTGATCCTTCAAGCCCAGTTCTTCCACCTGTTCTGCGAGCTGCTTTGCCTGTGGCCCCTGGCCGAAAAATAGCAGTTTGAGGGATGGGAATACAACGAGCAATTCAGGCATTGCTTCCAATAAAAACCGGTGGCCTTTCCGTGGGATCAATTGCGCGATCACGCCGAGGGTCGTGTCGGCAGCATCCAGCCCGAATGTCTCGTAAAACCATGTGTCATCGCATGCATGCTGATAGGCATCCGGGCTCACCGCGCTGCGCACACAAACCAGTTTATCCGCGTCTACACCCTCTTTGAGCAAGACCCGGTAGATACCCTCAGAGATGGTGATCACCTTGTCATAGAGCCGGTACTTCCAGCGCACCACGTAGGCTGCTTCTGGATTGTCCACCCGGCGGGAAAGCACTACCGGCACATGGGCCATGCGGGCTGCCAGACCACCCAGTATCTCAGCGCCTCGCCGGCTGTGAAGATGCACCAGATCCGGTTGCTCCTGTTTGATAATCCGCCTGATCCGCCAGATCATCCCCAGGTCCAGATCGCCTCCCATCGATATCTCATACAATTGGCTGACTCGGTTCCTGAGTCTGTCTGCAATTGCGCTGCCATTGCGACACACCAACACACACTCGATGCCTCGCTGTTCCAATCCTTCAAGCAGATAGGCGACCTGCAATGCACCGCCATAAAGATACCGCCCCGACTCCACATGCAGGACTTTCATGCGGAATTGATCTCGAGCGTTAGCAGGCTATTCGCTTGCTCAAGCACCTCATCAACTGTGATCGCACGCATACAATCAAAACGGCCATCGCAGGTGGGGTTACGTCTGCAGGGTGAGCACTCCATTTTATGGTAGAGCACCAGCGCATTGTCATGAGTGGTATTCAGATAGGGACAGGTGGAACCAAACAGGCAGATCGTGGGGCGGTTGAACGCGATCCCCATGTGAGTCAGCCCGGTATCCACCCCAATCAGCATGGCTGAGGATTTGATCATTGCAGCGGCCTGTCTGAGACTGGTCACACCCACCTGATCGATCAAGTCACCCTTCAGTCCAACGGCTATTCGATGCGCTGCATCTTTATCGCCCGGACCACCCAGCATGACGACCGGCATCCCCAGAGTGCCTTGCAGGCGATGTATCAGTTCAATCCACTGATCTTCAAACCAGTGCTTTTGGGGACGTGTCGTGAATGGGCAGACGACCAGATAACCCATTTCCAAATGCCGATCTTCAATCAAGCTCCTGGCATACTGCTCATCAGCTTCACTGACCGCAACATGCATCTCAAAAGACTCAGTCGGCAGACCCAGCACTTGTGCGAGATGCAGGTACTCGGAACCGATACGTTTCGAATCGCCACCGCGATCGAGCACCCGGGTCATGAGCCATTGACTGCCTTCCCTGGAACCCAAACCTACCCGCTCCGGCGCACCGGACAGCCAGGTCAGAAAACCACTTTTCATGAGGCCTTGAACATCAATCGCTAGATCAAACTGCCTGGCATGCAATTGCGCGCGAAACATCCAGATACTTTTCACTAAATGGACCCACTGTTTCTCCTTCGCCAGTTTCCGCCAATCCTGACGAGGCCAGATCAGCACCTCATTGATTTTCGGATGACATTCCAATAGAGCCTTTGATTCCGCTTGAACCATCCAGCTGATCCGGGCATCCGGGTAGCGTGCATGCAGCGCGCTGATCAGCGGCGATGCCATCACTATGTCGCCAATCGCGCTGAGCCTGATCAGAAGGATGTTTGTAGCCATAATGTCGAGATAAGCGCTTATTAAACTGACAAAGTAAGCACGCGATGAACCGTAGTTTCACCGAGCAGCCAGAGAAAGGCTACATTCCCAAAACCGGTGATTGTATAATCAATGAACGCATGGCAGTAATTCAATTATTTTTCCGGTAAACCAAAGACACTCAAATACTGTTCTGCCACACGGCCCAACTCGAATCTCTTTATTGATTCTGTCAACACTTCAATAGGCAGGTGGTTTTCTAAAGTCTCACTGATTGCATCTGCAAGCTTACCTGGATTTCCGATGGGTACCAGTAATCCGTATTTCCCACCCTGGAGAATCTCTTTTGGTCCATGAGGACAATCAGTGGAGACGACCGGTGTGCCCACTGCCATCGCCTCAATTAATACATTGCCAAATCCCTCTAAATCCGAACTTAAAACAAACACCTTAGCATTTGCCATAAACTTCCACGGATTCGACTGATGCCCTAAGAACACTATATCTTCAACATACCGTGAACTCGATGCAAGTTGCTTATAGCTACTGCTCTGATCACCATCACCGATGATTACTAAGTGTACAGGGGTAGAATCTCGAACTCTCTCAAATGCATTGATCAGCAAACCGATATTCTTCTCCTCACTCAAACGTCCGACACTCAGTATCACTGGTATTTGCGAACCATCAAACCAAGGATGATCGATTGGATCTTCAGCTGATTTCACAAGGTATTCAACATCAATTGGATTGTAGATAACAGAGAGTCTTTCTCGTGATATTCCTGTATATTCGGAGAAATCATCAGCCACACCATTAGAAACGCAGAGAATTCCATCACAGTCAGGATAGACTCTTTTAATCTTCTTCATTCTTTTAGCGCGTTTCGTCTGCTTGAGCCGTTGAAATTTTATGCCGTAAGTACTATGCACATTTACATAGATTCTTGGCTTGCGTATTACAAGTTTTCGTGCATGAATGGCAAGAGCCGTCAAACGCACATTCGGGGTAAGTAGGACATCAGGCCGGTACTTTAAAAAATAAAACATCATCCATGGCACACCTGTTATGGCATTATCAGTAGGAATGGAAAATAGTCGAACCTTCTTATTCAACTGCTGAATATAGGGCCCTGAAAAATCGTTCAAGATCAAATCTACACGGTAACCCCGCTGTATAAAAGCGCTTGTCAGATTCAGAAGATTTCTACCTATACCACCGTCTAAACTGGTACCTGAGAATGCAATCAAAGGAAATCTGTTCATGCCACAATGTGATAGTTTTACTGAACAAAATCCATCAAATATCATACTCATGTGCGGGACCATGCTCTCGGGTAGCTGTCTCCACTCACCGCTGGATAGCGCATAGAACTCAACAAATCAAATCCATGAGATGGGAAACATACCACTATATAGGAAAACCTTCGACCAACAGTAAGATTTTGTATTGATCATTCTCGTGATAGCAGTATCCTCTGAAATATTTAAAATAGCCTCAGAAGAATATCCAATTGCAGTCCAACACCCGAAAAATTCGGTCCTAAAGCGCACTAAAAGCAGGAACTGGGTATGCTCTGGGCCGATTGGCGACTTGAACTCAATGTCATCCTAAACAGTCGGGAAGAGTCGTGACACACAACCCAAAAAATCCTCTTGTAACCGGTGGAGCCGGATTCATTGGAAGTAATTTTGTACGGTACTGGGTTAAACAGCACCCTGATGAACGAGTCATAGTACTGATGCCCTTAGCTATGCCGGTAATCGGGAAAATCTCTCAGCAGTCCAACATCATCCTCACTTTCGATTTATCCATGGAAATATTCTCAACACAGAAAAGATAGAGGAATTATTGATTACTGAACAGATTGACACTGTTATCAATTTTGCTGCTGAATCCCACTCGTAATCATCAATTGCCTTGACGGTAAATCCTTGCCCATCTATGGCGACGGCAAACAGATCCGCGATTGGCTGTATGTAGACGACCACAATCGTGGTATCGATCTCATCATCCGTAAGGGGCAGGTAGATAACACTTATAATATCGGCGGCAACAATGAGTGGACGAATATTGATATCGTCACACTGATCTGTGAGTTGATGGACCACCACAAACCGGAAGGCGCATCACATTCAAAGCTGATTACACATAACCAGGGTCGTGCCGGCCATGACCGCCGCTATGCCATCGACGCGACAAAAATCACCAGTGAATTAGGATACAGGCCCGTAGAAACTTTCGAGTCCGGCATACGCAAGACCATCCAGTGGTATCTCGAAAACGAACACTGGTGGCGCAGGATAATGAACGGCAGTTACAGTGAGTGGCTTGAAACGAACTACCCGTCACAATGATCCTGGAAACGACAGTTGGACGGGTAGAAGAGTGCGGTCAACTACCGTTTCTAGGATGATAGCTTCATATAGGAAAGATACATCCCGGTTACTGCCTCTATGCCAAACTCCTTCCCTCGTGAACGCAAAATATCTCCGGAAGCTTTAGGAGAATCCAAAGCGGCAGCCATGGCTTCGGCCAATGCTTCCACATCATCGACCGGCGCCAAATGACCAAAGACACCTTGTTTAAGCACCTCCGAGGGCCCACTGGGACAATCTGTTGAAACGATGGGTGTACCCAGTAGCGCGCTTTCGATTAACACGTAACCCAACCCTTCCCATCTGGAAGAGAGCACAAATAGATCGGCACGGGATATAAAGGGATAAGGATTTCCCTTAAAACCAGGCATATCGATATCCGATTCGACTTCCAGCTCAATTGCCAAATCCTGCAGACTCTTTCTGCAACCGCCTTCCCCGAGGATAATCAATTTAGCAGGACGAGATGAGCGGAGTTTTGCAAACGACCTTATCAGGAGATCAAACCCCTTTTGCTCCTCGAGTCGCCCAACCCCAAGAATCACTGGAACATTAGAGTCAGCAGTCAGCCATGGATGCGATACAGCCTCTTCAGCCAATCCAGTCACGCGTTCGATCGATATTGGATTCGGCAGCGCCTGAATATGATTTCCAGGTATCCCGATATTTAACACCAAATCATCCGCCACGCCCTGGGAAACCGCGATCACACCATCCATTTTCGAATACAAGCGGCGCATCCATTTGAAACGAGAGCGCTGTCTCCTTGATGAGAGTCCGGATGAGCCTACAGAAACCTGCTCATGAACACTGAGATAGGTCGCCGGCGCGTTAAAGGTCAGTAATTTGGACCAGGCCGCCATGGTGTTGTATCTGTAGCCTGCTGACAGCAAAACCTGAGGATTGTCCTGCTGAAGATATTGTTTTAATTTAACGAATGCCTGCCACTTGTGATAGCCCAGATTCAAGATTCGAGCCCGGCTATCGAATTGACTGTTAATCAAAGAAGTGCTCGGCTTAGCATTGACAAGAACATCGACCTGATAACCACGATCAATAAATCCGTTCGACAGATTCACCAACCAAGGCGTGATGCCCCCATAACCTTCAGCGTGGTGAAGATAGGGGGACAAAATTGCGATTCGACCTTGTCCTGAAGCCATCGATATTACCTCTTGTAGTTTCCGATATCCTATGACAACGTTATTCTTGTAAGTGACGTCCACAAACCAACGCAGGTGCTTCTCGCATAGAGTTCATGACCCACTCCAATCGAATTGCCTTCTTTCTCGCCACCTCCGGTCACAGTGGTGTTGACAGAGCCATGCAGCATCTCCTACCGGAGCTTGCTCGACGAGGATATCGGGTGGACCTGCTGCACGTGAGAAAACATGGCCCTCGATTGAACGAGCCGCAGGCAGGCATCAGGGCCATCGACCTGGGGACTCGCCATACCTATTCCAGCTTGCCGGCAGTCATCAGATATTTGCGGCGTTACCGCCCGGCGGTTATGTTGTCTGACAAGGACCGGGTCAACCGCACCGCTCTGCTGGCCCGATTGCTCGCACGCGTATCAACACGCCTGGTGCTCAGTTCCGGGACCACGATCTCCATCGACCTGCAAAACCGCAGCCGCTTCGAACGCTGGCTGCAGCGCAATTCCATGGGCAAGCTCTACCCTTTCGCTGACAACGTCATCGTCACATCCGAGGGTGTAGCCGATGACATGAGCCGCTATACCGGTCTGGCGCGACATCGCATTGAGGTCGTACCCAGCCCGGTTATTCCAGATGCCTTATTGCAGGAAGAGCAACCCACTCCAGATCACCCATGGTTTGGAGATGCTAGTGTACCAATTATATTGAGTGCTGGAGAGCTTTGTGGTCGTAAGGATTTCGAAACCTTGCTACGCGCCTTCCACCTGCTGCGGCAACAAATGCCCTGCCGGCTGATGATCCTGGGTCGCGGCAAGCGGCGAGATAGTCTGCTGAAATTGGCCGATGAACTCGGCATTGGCGACGATCTATCCTTGCCGGGATTCGTTGACTCACCCTACGCCTACATGGCTCATGCAGACCTTTTTGCCTTTACCTCACGCTGGGAGGGACTGGGTTTTGTGCTGATCGAAGCGCTGGCTGTCGGCACTCCCGTCGTCTCCACTGACTGCCCCAGCGGTCCTGCGGAGATCCTGCAACAGGGAAGATATGGTGAGCTGGTCCCGGTCGGCGATGTCGAATCCCTATCCAGGGCTATGCATCAGACCCTCAACCAGCCTCTACAGCCTGATATACTTCGCCAGGCCGCTCTACCTTACACAATAAGCGCCGCCACCGATGCTTATCTCAAGGCCATGGGCTTGCCAGCCAACATCAATTCATGAAAATTTCTGCCTGAATCACATTCATCATGAGGCTTGAAACAGTGAACTCAGAACATCACAGCCATTTTCTTTTAGTATCTAAAAATCCCTAGACGGGCAGCCATTAACGATGCCTTATTTCACCATCTTCATCCCCACCTACAATCGCGCAGATACCCTACTGCGCGCGTTAATGAGTGTTTCAACCCAGCAGGACAACGACCTGGAAGTGGTAATCATTGACGATGGCTCTACCGACAATTCAAAGGCAATTGTGAGTCAATGGCAGAGCAGCGTCACCTTCCCGGTCAAATATATCTACCAGACCAACCAGGGGAAGACAGCAGCCCATAACACCATGCTCAAACATGCCACGGGTGAACTGACTGTATTACTCGATTCGGATGACCTGCTGACCGACGATGCGCTGTCCACCCTTCGTCACTACTGGGAGGAAGCAAAAGAGCTACCTGATTGTGCGGGGGTGGAGTGTCTCTGCGCCGATCTCAATAGCAGGGAATTGCTGGGCACTCCCTATCCACAGGACAGGATGCTGAGCAACTATCTGGAGATACGCCAACGATACGACGTCAAGGGTGACAAACTAAATGCCATCAAGACTTCTGTGTTACAGAAGTTTCCCTATCCCCGCTTTGCTGGAGAGAAGCACGTCCCTCCATCGACTGTCTGGAGCCGCATGGCTCATCAGCACAACTTTCTGCACATCAACAAGATTTTGAAGTTAGTGGAGTACCAATCGAATGGCATCTCCCAAGGCTGGAAGGACAAAAAAACCCGCAATCCCTGCGGCTATCGTCAGTACTACCTGGAGATTCTCAACGGCCATAAGCGTTACCATTCCGTGGCGGAACTCGTTTCTGCGGCTCGCCGTTACGTCTATCTTTCATTGCTTTGCGGCGCCCCCTTCATCCAGCAGCTAAGGGATATTGACAACAAACTACTTTATATTGCTTGTTACCCACTCGGGGCCGGCAAATATCTGATACAACAGCTTAAAAAAGTAGGTCATAATAGCGGCGGTTAGATCTGAAACACTCCCGGGACTCTGTCATTAAACCGTTCAACCCAAGCTCTCATCTTGCCTGAAGATTACCCCCAATAAGGAATAGCTGAGATGTGTGGTATCGCCGGACTTTTACTGAAGAACAGACAAGCCACCCAGGAGACGCTTGAGCTGTTCACTCAGGCCCTGGCTCATCGAGGACCCGATGCCTCGGGCATCCATTGTGACGGCCCGCTCGGTCTGGCCCATACCCGTCTCTCCATCATCGATCTGTCAGGTGGTGATCAGCCCTTGTTTGCAAACCACGGCAAGCTCGCCCTGGTGGCCAATGGGGAGATCTACAACCATCCAGAACTGCGCAGCAGTCTGGAGGCAGACGGCGCCCGCTATCAGACTCACTCCGACTGTGAATCGATCCTGCATGTCTATCAGCAGGCGGGCAGACCTGGCTTGCAGCGGCTTAACGGCATGTTTGCCTTTGCCCTGTGGGATGCCGAGCAAGGCAGGCTGTTGCTGGCCCGGGACCGTCTGGGGATCAAACCGCTCTACTATGCCAGGCTACCCGACCGCTTTCTCTTCGCCTCGGAGCTCAAGGCGCTGCTGCCGCAGCTCCCCAAAATACCGGAGATTCGCCCCCAGGCCCTGGCGGACTTCCTGCAAAACCAGTTTGTAACCGGCCGGGAAACAATCTTTCAGGGTATCGAGCGACTGCTGCCCGGCGAGGTCCTGAGCATTGACCGAAATCTGAAGATCACCCACCAGACTTACTGGCAACCCCAGCAGGCTGCACCCAGAAAGATTCAGTTCCCCCAGGCCCAGGAGGAATTCAACGGACTTTTCCGCCAGGTGTTCACCGAACACATCCGTTCGGATGTGCCCTACGGGCTGTTCCTCTCCGGCGGCGTCGACTCCGCGGTACTGCTGGCGATGCTGGAACGCTGGCAGGATCAGCCCATCCAGACCTTTTCAGTCGGATTCCGCAACAGCCGGATGCAGGATGAACTGGATACCGCCAGCCAATTGGCGGAGCGGTTCTCAACCAATCATCAGCGTCTCGAGCTTGGCGCGGACGACCTGCTCGAGCGACTCGCACATACCACCTGGGCCTGCGATGACCTGATGCGGGACTATGCCTCCCTGCCCCTCGCCGCACTATCCGAAACAGCGGCCAAATCCCTCAAGGTCATCTTCACCGGCGAAGGCGGGGATGAGGTCTTCGCCGGTTATCGGCGTTACCGCCGGACCTTCGAAGACCGGATAAAGTCTCTACTGCGCCCCGGCACCGGGGGCTTTCGCACCCGTGGCCACTGGCGGGGCAAGTATCCCCAGCAGGTCTTCTCGCCGACCCTGCAACTCTGCTTGAATGAGACCCGTGCACCATTCAGACAGGCCTACCAGGCGGCCCGCCAGGACTGGTCTGTCTGCACCAAGCGCCAATACACCGACCTGGTAACAGGCCTCCCAGACAACTTGCTGGTGAAGGCGGATCGCATCACCATGGCCTTTGGCCTGGAGGCCCGGGTGCCGATGCTCGACCACCGGGTGGTGGAGTTCGGTCTCTCCCTGCCGGATAAACTGAAACTGCACGGCCATCAGGGTAAATGGCTTCTCAAACGTTGGGCGGAGCAACATCTACCCAAAGAGCATCTGTTCCAACCCAAGCGCGGCTTTCATGTGCCGGTCGGAGAGTGGCTTTCCGGCCAATTTCTCACAGATCTGGGCCAAAAGCTGGTCGCAAACCGAGCCATCCGGGAGTGGTTCAATCCCCAGGGCATCGAGCAACTGGTGCGGGAACAGGCCAATAAGGGCAGTGCGACGCGGGAGTTGTTTGGATTGATGCAGTTTGCCATCTGGCATCGTCTGTTCATCGAGAAGCCTGGCATCATCCCCGCCGCCAGGGAGAACCCCCTGGATTGGCTCGGAAACCACTGAGCCAATGAAACATTCCGCCCCAGATCTGGCCGTGCTCGCCTCCTTCTCCGGTGAAGGAGGCGTGGAGCGCATGCTGCTCAACCTGGTCAATGCCTTTGCCGGCCGGGGACTGAAGGTGCATCTGGTGCTGATCAAGACCAGCAGCAGACATCTGGACGAGATCCACCCAGCCGTCGAGATCATCAAGCTGGGCAGCCGGCATACCGTTACCAGTCTGTTGCCGCTGATTCGCTACCTGCGCAACTATCACCCCGCCCACATGCTGGTGGCCAAGGACCGTGCTGGACGCTTGGCGGTACTGGCCCGGCTACTCTCCAGTATCGAAACCCGCCTTGTGGTGCGGCTCGGCACCAACCTCTCCGCCGCCTTGGCACACCGATCCAGACTGAAACGCTGGTGGAGAAGCCTGCCGATACGCCTGCTCTACCCCCACATCGATCACATTATCGCGGTCTCGGAGGGCGTAAAAAAGGACACTCTGGCCGTCTCCGGTATCGGAGCCAAGCGTGTCAGTGTAGTACGCAATCCGGTCCTGACACCGAGGCTGCATGAGCTGGCCCGACAGCCGGCGCCCCACCCCTGGCTCAATGATGCCGACATCCCGGTTATCCTGGGGGCCGGCCGGCTGACAGTGCAAAAAGATTTCTCCACCCTGATCCGCGCCTTTGCAAAACTCCGGAAGTCCCGCAACTGCCGCTTGATCATCCTCGGGGATGGCCGTCAAAGGGAGAATCTGAACTCATTGGCTCAGGAACTCGGTGTCTCCAACGACATCGAGTTCCCCGGTTTCACCGACAATCCCTACGCCTACATGGCCAATGTGGCGCTGTTCGTACTTTCTTCCCGCTGGGAGGGTTCACCCAACGTGCTCACCGAGGCGATGACTCTGGGCACACCGGTCGTTTCCACCAACTGTCCCAGCGGGCCGGAGGAGATATTGCAAGGGGGGCGCATCGCACCCCTGGCGCCGGTTGGTGACTGGCAAGCCCTCGCCTCCGCCATGGCCCAAATCCTCGACGAGCCTCCTGACAGCGACAGACTGCGCCACGCCGTGCGAGAATACGAAGTGGAGACCAGCGCCACCAACTATTTGCGAATTCTAGGAATAGAACAAAGCTGATGCTGCTATCGATCAAGTACAACTTCCTATTCGTGCACATCGCCAAGACCGGCGGCACCAGTGTGCGGGCAGCCTTGCAGCCCCTGCGCTGGCGTGACCCCTGGTACTACCCGCAATTTCTCTGCTCCCGTTTCAGCCACTTCTCCGGACATAGGATCGGCAGCAAGTTTCCCCGCCACTCCCGGATCGTCGCAGCCAAGGAGATGCTGCCCGAGAAATTCTTCAACGGACTCTACAAGTTCGCAATCGTGCGCAATCCCTGGGACCTGCAGGTCAGTTCCTACCATCATATCCGCCGGGAACGGCCCCATCTGATGGCGCAGATTCAGGACTTCGAACAGTTCATGCGCTGGAAACTGGACCCGGAACGCCCCTACCAGTATCACATCGACACCTCAATTCAGTCACAACTGGACTACTTGATCGACCTACAGGGAAACCTGCTGGTGGATTTTATCGGGCACTATGAAAATCTGGCGGATGATTTCAGGGAGATCTGCAAATCGATTGGGGTCAGCAACCTGCAGCTACCCCATAAACGCAAAGCCACCGACCGCAAAAAGGACTTTCGCAGTTACTACAGCGACGAGCTCGCGGAGCTGGTCGGCAGCCATTTCAGGCGCGATATCGACGCCCTGGGTTATCGCTTCGAAGACTGAGTGGTCTCAATCCTCAATCGGTCAGCTGGTAGCGCGCCCCACAATAGGGGCAGGTCATCGCGCCACTCTTTTTGATGGGTAGATAGACCTTGGGGTGCATCGATGCCAGTGAATCCCCTGGGCGCGGGCAGCTCAGCGGCAGGTCATTGCGGCTGACCTTGATGATTTCCTGTTCTGGGATTTGGGCATTGGCTTGGGACATGGACTTCACTCCTTTCTATATAACATTATACCAGCGCCAGCCACTCCGGGTGCGTCTCCCGCCGGCCATGCACCTGATCGAAATAGAGCCTCTGCAGCCTCTCTGTGATAGGCCCACGGCCACCATCGCCGATGCTCCGGTTATCCACCTCACGGATCGGCGTCACTTCCGCGGCGGTGCCGGTAAAGAAGGCCTCGTCGGCGATATAGACCTCGTCCCGGGTGATGCGCTTCTCCACCACCGGGATACCCAGCTCGTCAGCCAGCCCGACCACTGTCTTGCGGGTGATGCCGTCGAGCGCCGAGGTCAGGTCCGGGGTGTAGATGATCCCTTCCCGCACAATGAAGATGTTCTCACCTGAACCCTCCATCACATAACCCTCGGCATCCAGCAACAGTGCTTCGTCGTAGCCACCGTCCAGGGCCTCCTTCAGGGCCAGCATGGAGTTCATGTAGTTACCGTTGGCCTTGGCCCGGCACATGGTGATATTGACATGGTGACGGGTGAAGGATGAGACCCGGATACGGATCCCCTTCTCCATGTTCTCAGCCCCCAGATAGGAGCCCCACTCCCAGGCGGCCACCATGCAGTGCACCCGCAGGTTGTCGGCCCGCAAACCCATCCCTTCGGAGCCGTAAAAACACATCGGGCGGATATAGGCGGAATCGAGATTGTTCTCCCGCACCGCCGCCAACTGGGCCTGATTCAGAGTCTCCCGGTCGTAAGGCATCTCCATGCCGAGGATATGCGCGGAGTGAAACAACCGGTCGGTATGCTCCTCGAGACGGAAGATGGCCGTGCCCTGCTCTGCATGATAGGCGCGCACCCCCTCGAATACGCCCATCCCATAGTGCAGGGTGTGGGTGAGTACATGAACCTTAGCCTCGCGCCAGGGCACCATCTCTCCATCCAGCCAGATAACCCCGTCACGATCCGCCATTGTTGCCATCATCGGTATATCTCTCGTTTAAAAACCATCAATCATTGGACAGGCGCTCAGCCGGTCACTCTACCCTTGCCCCTCTTCCATGAAGGTCTGCCGCCAGAAACCCCTGACCAGTTCCCGCTCATCAATCAACGACTGATCGTCGGCCAGCGCCGGCTGATCCTGCAGCGCACTCCGGTGGTAAGCCGCACGAAAAATGCGGTAGGCCTCCATCAGCCTCTCGGCGGTGTCGCCACTCAACAAATCAAGACGGGAAAGGGTTTCCAGAAGCCTGATATTGTCAGTCCAGCCCAACAGGTCGGGGTACTCGCACACCCAGCGCAAAACCCAGTATTGAACCATAAATTCAATATCCACGATACCACCAAACCCCTGCTTGAGATCAAATTGACCCGGCTTACTCTTGTCCAGCTTGCCACGCATCTTCTCACGCATCTCCACCACTTCGGCCCGCAGCTTTTGTGGATCCCGTGGTTCGGAGAGTATCTCACGCCGGGCAGCCTCAAAGCGGGCATCGACGCGGGCATCCCCCGCCACCACTCGCGCCCTGACCAGGGCTTGATGCTCCCAGGTCCAGGCATTTTGAGCTTGATAGGTCTCGAAGGCCTTCATCGAACTCACCATCATGCCGGAATTGCCGTTGGGCCGCAGACGCATATCCACCTCATACAAGATACCCATGGGTGTGCGGGTGGTGAATAAATGGATCATGCGCTGGGCCATGCGTGCGTAGAAGACGTCCACCGCTACCGGCTTTTCCCCGTCCGTAGTGGCGAAATGGTTGTCAATACCATGCAGAAAGACCATGTCCAGATCCGAGCCATAGCCCAGTTCAATACCACCGAGTTTGCCGTAGCCGACCACCGCAAGCCCCGTCTCACCTTCCTCCAGACCGGGGGGACAGCCGTGCCGCCTGGCAACTTGTTTCCAGGCCAGCCGAACCACCCGCGCAATGACTGTCTCGGCAATCTCCGTCAAACAGTCACTCACCACCATCAGCGGAATCTGTTCTGTGATATCCGCCGCAGCGACCCGCAATAGATTGCTTTGGGCAAACAGACGCAGTCGCTCCATCTGGTTTTCCAGGTCATCCTCATCCAATCCGGCCAACTGAGCCGCGAGTTCACTTTCGAGCTCACTCCGGTTCAAGGGGGAGTAAAGCCGGCGTGGATCGAGCAGTTCATCCAACAGAATGGGATGACGGGTCAACAGCCTGGAGATCCAGGGACTCATGCCACTCAGGCGCACCAGTTGCGAGAGTGCGATCGGGTTCTCCACCAGCAACGCAATGTAGGCGGTGCGCCGGGCAATCGATTCCAGCAAGCCCAACACCCGGCCCAGAGCCTTGACATCGGTCGCTCCTGTGCTTCCTGCACCTGCGACACTGGCACGTCCCTGTGCGGCGGCATCCACCTGGCCCACCGCCTCAAGCAGCATTGGCATCAGCTGATTGAGTCTTTCGCGGCCCTTGGCGCCCAGAGCACGACAAGCGTGGCTACCGCGAAACTGTTCGAGTTGGCGCAGTGCATCTGCCGCATCGCTGAACCCGGCGTTAAACAGGGCCTCCAACGCATCATCCCGATCGAGGGTATCCTGCCAAACCGCAGTCAGTAGCTGCGCATCTTCATCGCCTCCAGCCTGAGGGGCGGTAAACAGCATATCGAAATGGCACTGGACGTTTTGCCGGTGGCGCTCCAACTCAGTAGAAAAGCCCTGCCAATCACTGAACCGCATGGATCGAGCCAGTCTCAATCGACCTTCATCATCACCAGGCAGCAGATGCGTCTGCTTATCGGCCCAGGCCTGGATACGATTCTCCACCAGACGCAGAAATTCATAGGCCTGTATCAGCTCTTTTGCCACATACTCCGGCAGAATGTCCCGCGCTTCCAGCAATTTCAGCACAGGTAATATGGAGCGTATCTGCAGCGCCTTGTCACGTCCCCCACGAATCAACTGAAAGGCCTGACCGATGAACTCAATCTCCCGGATACCGCCAGAACCCAGTTTCACATTGGCGTCCATACCTTTTTTGTGCAGCTCCCTGCTGATCAACTGCTTCATCTCCCGCAGAGATTCGATAGCGCCGTAATCGAGGTAACGCCGATAAACGAAGGGGCGCAGCATCTGTATCAAGCGGGCTCCTGTAGCTTCCTCACCCGCCACCACCCGGGCCTTGATCATCGCGTAACGCTCCCATTCTCTGGCCTGTGATTCGTAATAACCTTCCATGGCGTCGAAGCTCATCGCCAAAGGGCCGGCATTACCATAAGGTCGCAGGCGGGTATCGACCCGAAATACGAAACCGTCCGCATTCACACTATCCAGGGCCTGCACCATTCGCTGACTCAGCCGGATGAAGAACTGCTCATTGGTCTTGGATCGCTCACCATCTGTTTGACCGGCTTCCGGATAGGCAAAGATCAGATCGATATCTGATGACAGGTTGAGTTCCCTGGCGCCCAGTTTACCCATACCTATCACCACCAGGGATTGCACATCTCCGGCTTTATTCCGTGGCGTCCCCAGCTCTGTACGGGTCCAGGCATAGAGCCGATCCAACGCACCGCCAATACAAGCATCGGCCAGGGCCGAGAGGTCTTCCAGGGTCTCTGCAAGTGGCGCCCAACCCGCAATATCCCGCCAGATGATACGCACCATCTGATAGCGTCGGAACAGCCTCAGTTTCTTGCCCAGCGTGACGTCATCCTGCACATCAGCCAGCCAGTCTGCGAGCTGTCTACTCAGCTCTTCCCCCAGATAGCTGGCCCCCAAATGCCCGGAACCGATCAGTTCGGGAAGTAATCCCATATCCCTGTGACAAGACTGCACTACATAGCTGCTGGCTTCCCAGACTTGTAACAAACTCTCAAGCACAATCGGCTCATCAGGAATTCTGATATCCGCCTCTTCAGCCTGTTTACACCAATTCGACCATTGCCCTTCAACTTGTGATCTAAGCGACACCTGTGACTCCTGATGATCCAAAACGATGAGTACGGCAACCTTCTATTATCCATCCAAGAGTAGAATTAGAAAACCATATCCAGACAACCTTGTGGCTATGATTGGGGTAGGAAGCTGAGAAACCAGCTCATCTTATCCACAATCAGGCTTTGACCTGATCTGATGTATAGGAGGGGTTAGATACTGACACAGCGCTTTTGCCGAGAACCTGAAACAGGACTATGCCACACAAAAAACCAGCATCTTACTGGCGGTTTTCTGTTGCATCTAGAGAGTAAAAAGACGGACCCATTGAATATCAGCCATCCTATGGCGCTATTGTATGGGCGCCTCCGTTAACCGCCCGTAATGGTTCAACATTCCCGATAATGGGGTTAGTAAACAGACTCCACTCACAGAAAATTCATAGGTGCACTTTACGGGTCTGAAAATGACTGATCTGTGTGATCAATTCTTCTACACTTTGCGTCATCTCTTCACTGGACTCGGTAATTTTTGCCGAATTATTGGCCGTATCATCCGCCACATGAGTGATATCGATGATATTTTTATTGATATCTTCCGCTACAGCACTCTGCTCTTCCGCAGCAGTGGCAATCTGAGAACTCATCGCAGTGATCGTATCCACCGCCAGGGCAATCTCATTCAATGAATCAAGCGCCATACCTGCCTGCTCGACACTGTTCGCGGCCTGTTGCTTACCGGTCTCCATGACACTCACCGTCTGCTGGACACCACTCTGCAGACTCTCGATCATCTCCTGAATCTCTTCAGTGGAGTCTTGAGTGCGCTGCGCCAGGGTTCTGACCTCATCCGCCACCACAGCAAACCCTCGTCCCTGATCACCTGCCCTCGCCGCCTCTATGGCTGCATTCAAGGCAAGCAGATTGGTCTGATCAGCAATTCCCCGGATGACACCCAAGACTGAACCAATGCGTTCACTGTCATCCTCAACATGCTTGACCATCTCCACCGCACGGCTCACTTCTGAGGCCAGAGTGTTGATGCTGTCCACTGTTTTATCCACGACATTACGCCCCGCATTCGCCTGTTCATCCACCCTGGTTGCGGCTTCCGCAGTATGTGTGCTGTTCTGCGCGACTTCATGTACCGTAGCTGACATTTCGGTCATCGCCGTAGCTGCCAGAGTGGTCTTCTCATGCTGTTTTCTCACGCCAGCATCCGTATACCCCGCTAAACTTGTAAATTCTTCCACCCGCATACTTAAACTACCTGCGGTATTTGAAACCTGATCGACCAAGCATTCGGTTTTTTCTGCGAAGCGATTGTATGCCTGACTTAGTTTTGAGATCTCATCTTTACCATCCTCCGCCATGCGTACAGCCAAATTGCCTTCATCCGACGCGATCCCTTCCATGGCCTCCGCCGCTTTACGAATTGGGGTCACTACACTTTGACTGACGAACCACATCAATACACCCATCACCAGAATCGAGATCACCCCCAAAACGACTATCAACCATGCCAGCTTGTTGAAGGAAGCTACGAATTCAGATCGATCCTTAGCGACTACCAGCACCCCAATCGGTTTGCCGGAATAGTCGTTTACCACATCGGCATAGACACTGACCGCCTGTCCAAGCAGCTCATTTCGGGAAAAGTTTATAGAACCTTCAGTGACGGCCCTAAGTTCTTCATCACTCAGTACTGAGGTCTTTTTCATGGTGCTGGCGAATTCGTCGAACCTATTGTCTCGCCTGATATACAGAGCAAGGTCAACTCCATGTTGTTTGGAAAAACTATCGAAGAAGGCCTGTCCAAAAGACATGCCAAATTCCACTGAACCTATATGGCGCCCTGCATTCATCACTGGCGCGAGTCCACGCACTCCCAGCCCGGCCACACCCACCTCCATTCCTTTGATTGGTGATCTGATGCGATTGGTCTCCACCACGGTGTGGCGGAATGATGAGAGATCATCACCATATTTCTCAAGCTTATGGAGCCTCAGAAATGAGGTCGCCGGCGGCGTGTGAAACTGGAATTGGCGAACACCATAGTCCTTCTTCAGCTTAGAAAAACCGGTTGCAAAGTAGTCCTTGAGTGTATTCCTGTCTCCAGCGGCAAAGGCCTCTTGCACATGTGGAATGCCCGCCACCAACGCACTCATCGCCTGTGCCAGGCGACCCTCAGCATTAACATTTGCCAATACATTCTCGTAGATCTCCGCCAATTCACTCCTTTCTGAGGACTGTAACATCCCTCCCATATGACTAAAGGCGATAAACAGGGTTATTGACATGACAATGGTCACTGCCGTAACAGCAGCGGAAACGAATCTTACAGTAATACTGAAATTTCGAAACATAGTAACCCCCAGCGCGAGTGCCCCCATATGGGGCAGATTCTTCATCATTATCTGGAGATCGTCCGGAACTGAGAAAAATTGAGGATTAGCATAAAAAAAGCCCCGCACCTGATAACAGATGCGGGGCTTTTATGACAGTGACTGAAATGGGGGGGTGAATTACATCATGCCGCCCATACCACCCATACCGCCCATGCCACCCATGTCACCGCCCATTGGAGCTGGTTCATCTTTCGCTTCTTCAGCCACCATGCACTCGGTAGTGATCATCAAGCCAGCCACGGAGGAAGCATTCTGCAGCGCAGCGCGGGTCACCTTGGTGGGATCCAGGATACCCATCGCGACCATGTCGCCGTACTCATCAGTGGCGGCGTTGAAGCCGTAGTTGCCTTCGCCTTCTCGCACCTTGTTCAGCACCACAGAGTCTTCACCGCCGGCGTTGGACACGATCTGGCGCAACGGTTCTTCCATGGAACGACGGCCGATGGCGATGCCCACGTCCTGGTCGTGATTATCGCCGGAGAGGTCGCCCAAGGCCTGCAGGGCACGCACCAGAGCGACACCGCCGCCAGGCACCACGCCCTCTTCCACCGCTGCACGGGTGGCGTGCAGGGCGTCTTCCACGCGGGCCTTCTTCTCTTTCATTTCTACCTCGGTGGCTGCACCGACCTTGATCACAGCCACACCGCCGGCCAGCTTGGCCACACGCTCTTGCAGCTTTTCGCGATCATAGTCAGAGGAAGTCTCCTCGATCTGGGCGCGAACCTGCTCGACCCGGGCCTTGATGTCGTTCTCGGCACCGGCGCCATCGATGAGGGTGGTCTCCTCCTTGGTGATCACGATCTTCTTGGCGGTGCCCAGCTCCTGCAGTCCAGCCTTCTCCAGGGAGAGACCTACCTCTTCAGAGATAACAGTAGCGCCGGTGAGGATCGCGATATCCTGCAACATGGCCTTGCGGCGGTCACCAAAGCCCGGGGCCTTCACCGCAGCGACCTTGACGATGCCACGCAGGGTATTGACCACCAGGGTGGCCAATGCCTCGCCTTCCACGTCCTCGGCAATGATCAGCAGGGGCTTACCCGACTTGGCGACGGCTTCCAGCACCGGCAGCAGGTCACGGATATTGGAGACCTTCTTGTCGTGCAGCAGGATGTAGGGTTCTTCCAGCTCAGCGGTCATGTTCTGCTGGTTGTTGACAAAGTAGGGAGAGAGGTAGCCACGATCGAACTGCATACCCTCGACCACGGCAAGCTCGTTATCCAGCGCGGTACCCTCTTCCACGGTGATGACGCCTTCCTTACCCACCTTCTGCATCGCCTCGGCGATGATGTTACCGATGCTTTCGTCGGAGTTGGCGGAGATAGTGCCGACCTGGGCGATTTCTTTGTCGTCCGAGCAGGGACGGGAGATCTTCCTCAGCTCTTCAACCGCGGCGATAACGGCTTTGTCGATACCGCGCTTGAGATCCATCGGATTCATGCCGGCAGCGACCGCCTTCAGGCCTTCGCGCACCATCGCCTGGGCCAGCACGGTAGCTGTGGTGGTGCCATCACCCGCCACGTCAGAGGTCTGGGAGGAGACCTCTTTCACCATCTGCGCACCCATGTTTTCAAACTTGTCAGCCAGTTCGATCTCTTTGGCCACGGAGACGCCGTCCTTGGTGACAGTGGGGGCGCCGAAGGACTTCTCGAGCACCACATTGCGCCCTTTGGGACCCAGTGTTGCCTTTACGGCATTGGCAAGAACATTGACACCCTTGATCATACGTTGACGGGCGTCATCACCAAATTTAACTTCTTTTGCAGTCATGTATCTAAATTCCTTGGAAATAGTGAAAAATCGTCTTCCTACAAAGCAGATTGCCTGGCAGAAAGTGGTATCGATGAACTAGTTTTCAATGACACCCATGATGTCTTCTTCACGCATCACGAGAACCTCTTCACCACCGACCTTGACCTCGGTGCCGGAGTATTTCCCAAACAGCACCTTGTCACCGACCTTCACATCCAGCGGGTTAACCTCACCCTTGTCGTTGACCTTACCCTTGCCAACGGCCAGCACCTCGCCTTCAACCGGCTTCTCGGTGGCGGCATCGGGGAGCACAATGCCACCGGGGCTGGTGCGCTCTTCTTCCATACGACGAACAATCACACGATCGTGCAGCGGACGAATATTCATCTACTGATTTCTCCTGATTTGATTATTGATAGGGTTGCAAAATGTCTTTCGGGTAAATCATTAGCACTCACCCAAACTGAGTGCTAATAATAGGGGCAAAATAGTGAGAGTCAAGTGCAAACTGAACCGACCTGATTCTTTATCAGGAACACTGGGGGTATGAAAAAAGGCCGCGCCCTCCGAATTAAAGTCCACCCAGTACCTGCCGACATCAGAATTCGTAAACCCTATTACAGACCATGGAATTTCCATCTAACTAGTAATCCCTCATTGCTCTCAAATCGGAGATTAGTCTTATGCTCGCCAACCAGAGTCAGCCCTCTTCAATCCATGTTGGATTTTTCGCTGCTTTCCTCTCATTGATGCTGCTCAGTCCTGGAGCTCTACTCGCGGAGGATCCCACTTCTGCCGAGTATGGCGTGGTACTGAATCTTTCTGGTAAACAGCGCATGCTGACCCAGAAAATGAGCAAGGAGATCATGCTCGTCGCCCTGGATATGGATAAGGCAAGCAACCTTGCCAATCTTGCAAAGACATCGGCGCTCTTTGATAAGACCCTGAAGGGTTTGCGTGGTGGGAGCGAGGAACTACGCCTCCCCCCCACCTCAAGTGGTCGCATCCTGAGGCAGCTGGACAAGATAGATACCATCTGGGTTGAGTTCCACCCTGTGGTCAAGCAGATCATTGAAAGCAAGGCGGTAACCAGTGAGCAGGTCGCTGTGGTGGCCAAGAACAACCTGCCACTCCTCAAACAGATGAACAAGGCCGTAGGCCTATATGAAAAAGATGCCAAAAAGGGTGGTCTAAAGGCTGCACCCGGATTGGCCGCCACGCTCAATCTGTCTGGAAAACAACGCATGCTGACCCAAAAAATGAGCAAGGAATTCCTTCTGGCGGCATACGGATATAAACGTGAAGACAATAAATTGGCTCTGCTGGAAACCTACAGCCTGTTCGAACGCACCCTGAAAGGCCTGCTGGATGGCGATGAAACCCTGGGGCTGCCGGGAACGAAGTCGCAACATATCCGTGATCAACTTGGCGTGGTGAGCGGTCTCTGGGCCAAGTTCAAACCCATTGTGGAGTACGGCGCGGACTACAAAACCAACGACATCCCCAAGGAGAAGATCGCGGTACTGGCGACGACCAACCTGCCGCTATTGAAGGAGATGAACAAAGCGGTCGGCATGTACGAAAAAGAAGCCGCTAAATAGCGAATATCGCGGGCCGTTGCAACAGACTGAAGCAGCAGCGGCCCATTTCGCCGCCTTACCCATCCTTTTAATCATGCGGTCACATCATCACCATGCAAGACTCGGTCGAGGTATAACATGACTATCAAACTAAAACTCTTGGGCGGCGGCCTCACCATCAGCCTTCTGCTTACCGCGGTACTTGTGCTTGCAGTCTATTCATTTAGCAGCCTCAGCGGTGGTTTTTACGATGTGGTAACAAAATCCGCCACTGGCGTGGATAACTCACGTACCACTGAGAACAATATTGTCATGGCGGACAATGACCTTTCACGAATTTCAGATGGTATGCTGGCAGTAGCGGAAGATATCCACCAGACCAATATGCAGATCAAGGTGCTCGAACGCAAAATCAAGGGTATCTCCTCTACCTTGAACGAGTTCGTGGAAGAGGTCGGTGAAACCTCCGAGGGCTTGCCTGATGGCCCCGCCCTGTATGCGCTGGAAGACGCTGCCGACGCTATAGGCGACATCGAGGAAACCATGCAACGGGAGGCCCTTGTCATCGTTTCCCGTACCGCTGGAAAGATGAAAGAGTTCACCAGGAACATCGGCACACAGGTCAACAACATCAAACAACTCGCCGCTGACTTGGCTGAGGTCAAGGAGCTTAGCGCCAATGTAGTATCGGCCAACCAGGAGATTCGTACACTTTCGGAAAATTTCAGCGGGGAAATCGGCCTCTCGCGCAATATTATCGTTGGGGTTCTGTTACTTGCCGTCCTGATATCGATGGCAGGAGCCCTGCTATTGAGCCGCAGTATCATTCGCCCGCTAGGTCGCGCCAATGAAATCGCCCGCGGCATCGCCAGTGGTGACCTCAATCAGAAAGTCGATATCAACAGCAAGGACGAGATCGGCCAACTAGGGCAGTCAATGTCAGTGATGATCAAGAATCTGAAACAGGACATTGAGCAGACTCGCCAAAGGGCTGACGAGTCATCACGTATCAGGATGGCTTTGGACAATGTCTCGAGCAGCGTGATAATGGCGGATAATGAACGAAACATCTTTTACATGAACAAATCGGCGCACAACCTCTTTCAGGAAGCCGAAAAGGACATCCAGCAGGATCTTCCCAACTTCCAGAGTGATGCATTGATTGGTGGGAATATTGATGATTTTCACAAGCATCCAGAACATAAGGCAGCGCAGCTGGAATCCCTCGAAAGCCGCCATGAATCACAGATAAAGATAGGTGGCAGAACGATGCGCATCGTGGCCAACCCGGTCACCAACGATGACGGCGAGCGACTCGGAACCGCCGTTGAATGGACGGATCGAACGGCCGAAGTCGCAGTGGAAACTGAGGTGGAACTGATTGTCGCTGCAGCAGAACAGGGTGATCTGTCACAACGCATCGACCTTGCCAATAAGGTTGGCTTCTTTGAGAAACTTGGCAGGGGCATCAATTCGCTGATCAACCAGGTGGAACGGATATTCAATGATATGTCAGGAGTATTGGGTGCGATGGCCCAAGGCGACCTGACCCAATCTGTCAAGACTGACTATCACGGGTCATTTGATGCATTAAAAGGAAATGTAAACAGTACCCTGGAGAATCTCAGAGGCACCCTCAGCCAGCTACGTGATGCTATGGACGAGATGCAGACCGCTGCAAATGAGATCTCCACAGGCAACACCAATCTCAGATCCCGGACAGAGCAACAGGCCTCCAGCCTGGAAGAGACCGCATCCTCAATGGAGGAACTAACCAGCACCGCACGCAATAATGCGGATAATGCACAGCAAGCCAATCAACTCGCGAGTATTGCCCGATCCAAAGCAGAGCAAGGCGGCGATGTGGTCAACCGTGCAGTACAGGCAATGGATGCCATCAATACCTCAAGCGGCAAGATTACCGAGATCATCGGGGTCATCGACGAAATCGCCTTTCAGACCAACCTGCTGGCCCTGAATGCCTCGGTTGAAGCAGCGCGAGCAGGTGAACAGGGCAGGGGGTTTGCTGTGGTGGCCACGGAGGTCAGAAACCTGGCTGGGCGTAGTGCCACTGCCGCAAAAGAGATCAAGGAACTGATCAAGGACTCTGGAGAAAAGGTGCAAATGGGCGCCGAATTGGTCAACGAATCAGGCGCCACATTGGAAGAGATCGTAAGCGCGGTAAAAAAAGCAGGCGATATCGTCGCCGAAATCGCAGCCGCCAGTTCCGAGCAAACAACAGGTATTGACCAGGTCAATCAGGCTGTTACTTCAATGGATGAGATAACCCAGCAAAACGCCGCGTTAGCTGAACAGACATCGGCGGCATCAGCCTCGATGTCTGACAAGACAAGCGAACTTAACAATCTGGTTGTAAGGTTTAAGGTCTGATAAACAACCCTGCTGCAAGCAGACGGAGTATCAAATGGCAGTCACAGATTCCCATTATGATGACCAATTTGATTGCCGTCAGCTGCCAGGAATACACGCATAGCGATTAAATTGTGCTAGCCTAATGATAGTCTGGTAACCACCAATACCCACTATTTAAGCAATGGTATTAAAGGAGGCAGCGACATTGACTAAAGAAAAAAATAAAGTAAAGAAAATAGACAACAAAGTTTATGAAAAGGAGCTTTTCAAACTTCAACTGGAGTTGGTCAAACTTCAGGAATGGATCAAGCACCAGGGATTGAAAGTGGTGGTCTTGTTCGAGGGACGCGATGCTGCCGGCAAGGGGGGAGTGATCAAGCGCATCAATCAGCACCTCAACCCACGTATCAGCCGGGTGGTTGCACTACCCGCTCCAACTGAACGTGAAAAGACCCAATGGTATTTTCAGCGTTATGTACCCCATCTGCCCGCCGCCGGCGAGATGGTGCTACTCGATCGTAGCTGGTACAACCGTGCAGGCGTGGAAAAGGTCATGGAATTCTGTACACAGGAAGAGCATCGGGAGTTCCTGCGCTCATGTCCGGAGTTTGAGCGCATGCTGGTCCGCTCAGGTATCATCCTCCTGAAGTACTGGTTTTCTGTTTCCGATGAGGAACAGGAGCGCCGGTTCCAAAGCCGCCTGGAAGAACCCCATAAGCGCTGGAAATTGAGTCCAATGGATCTGGAGTCCCGTTCGCGCTGGGTTGAATACTCCAAAGCGAAGGATGAGATGTTCGCTCACACCGACATCAAGCAGGCCCCCTGGTATGTCGTTCACTCAGATATCAAGAAACACGCACGCCTCAACTGTATCGCCCACCTGCTGAGCATGATTCCTTACGAGGATCTGACACCGGAACCCATTGAGTTGCCGCACAGAAGAGACAGCACCGGCTATGTCAGGCCACCAATATCCGATCAGACATTTGTACCCGACATCTACCCATAGCGTTCAATACAACGCTGGCTAGGATGCTGTAACAACTTTAGAATTACAGTCTCTGCCGGTGAATTCCTTCCCAACATGGAATGGAATTCACCGGCAGAGACTGGAGGACTGTACAGATAACCCCGCACCAAGCAGTCTTCCCGTACGAAACGGATGAGATGAGATGTTAACCTCGACATGAATAGGATCTTCACTCAGATCCCGCCATTTATTTCTTCCCAGCAAGCAGAGAAGAGCGCCCATTGAACGAGCAGTTGCGCCCGCAAGCAGTGAGAATAGAGAAAGATTATTGTTGCGGGCTACGATCGGAAACTAATTTTTATCGCGAGTATTATGCAGTTGTACCGAAAGGCTACTTGTCATCATCCCGCCGAAATTCGCCCTCAATAACCCTTTGGTTCTTCTGAGAATCCCCAGACTGTCTTGGACCAGCCGGCCGCATGACTCCAGCCCCTTTTAGCCCGGCGCTCAACAACCAGCGCCTCAGTGGAGGAATGAGAAAAATAAAGCCTACTGCGTCAGTAATAAATCCTGGTAGCAGAAGCATGAAACCACAGACCAGCAGCACACTCCCCTCCATCATTTCAAGCGCCGGCACTTCGCCATGATCCATCGTCTCCCGCACGCGCATGATGGTTGAGAAACCTTGCGCTCTGACCATCCAACCACCCAACAACGCGGTAAAAATGGTCAGAAAAATTGTTGAAAACGCACCGATCTCTGACCCGACCTGAATCAAAAAATAGAGTTCAATCAGAGGGATGCCAACAAAAAGCAGCAGAAAAATAAGGAGTGGATTCATCTGTATGAGGATACGCCGCCAGTCGAAGGAGAACAAGAAACCACAAATCGCATGGGGTCAGTAAACAGGCTATTTTGGATTCGATGAGGATTCCCTGGCCTTTCTCGAGGCGCGTTTCGCTTTGATCAAGTGAACACTGTCGGCAATCATGCCTCCCACCGAGCCCCAAAACCCCGCCAGGACAGTAAAAATCATAGCGGATTTGGCTGCCAAAATGTCGGCGGCTGAAAACACCCGCGGACTTACGAACAAATCGAACCCGAAGTAGATGATGAGCATACCCAACAGACCCGTCAACATCCCATGCAGAGCCCCGGCATGCGCCGCACGGATTGCCGCGTAATAGCCAGGAACCATCCACAATGCGAAGAGCGTCAAAATCCGCGGCGCACTGAGAGTAGTAACATCCAGGACTGCTGCCAGCGACATCAACGCACCCGCCAAACCGCAAGCCATTAGAATGGCAATCAAGATTGCTCTAAAATCCACTGCTTTTATCCTAAACTGTTGAAAACCTGCAGGTACAAATATTTGATCTTACTAACACCATCAGGAGACAGATCCCACTCGCCAGGCGGAATAACCAAGATTTTAACGACTATCTCAACAAGACATTACTCTGATCGGCTCATTAAAAACACAACCCTCTGTTCCTTCAGGCTTTTTTAGAGTATCTTCCCGCCATGCCAACTCGACTGCTTCTAACGCTATGCACCGTCCCGGACAAGGAGACCGCACTCAACATTGCCGAGCAATTAGTGGATCAGAACCTTGCGGCCTGCGTCAACATCACCTCGCCCGTCACTTCCATCTACCGATGGGAGGGAAAACTGGAGTCGAGTGATGAATATCTGCTTTTGATCAAGACTACAGGAGTAAAATATCCGCTGCTGGAAACGCTGATCCGGTCGCTACATCCCTATGAACTTCCTGAGATTATTGCAGTCCCTGTAGAGCAGGGCCTGAATGAATACCTCAACTGGGTTGAACAATGCACTATAACAAAATCCTGACATTTCTACTGCTCATTCTGACCAGCCTGAGCGCCTTCACCCAGGGTGGCTGGGGAGAAGACGACCTGCTGATGCCGGATCAGGCATTTCAGATCAAAGGCAGAGCCGACGGTCCTGACCATCTTATTGTCGAGTGGCAAGTAGCCGACGGCTATTACATGTACCGCGACAAGATACGTTTCGAAAGCGATGCCCTTGGCATCGAACTGGGTGAACCCAGTCTGCCTGAGGCCAAGATCAAGCATGACGAGTTTTTTGGCGACGTGGCCATCTATCGCAATGCAGTCACTGCCCGCATCCCGATCCAGCGCAGTCAGGGATCATCAGAAAGCATAAGCCTGCAGGCGCGTTCCCAGGGTTGTGCCGACCAAGGCATCTGCTTTCCGCCACATATCCAGGAGATACTGCTGGCCCTGGAGCCCCAAGCCAAAGCACCCATTACAGAAGCTTCCGCGACACCCATCAGCCCACTCACTGATCCTCTGGAGAGTGACAGTAGTGGAATCTTCAATAATGCCGAGGATGAAATTCTCCCTGTCGAGGAAGCCTATCGGCTCAGTGCTGTCGTAGAGGACGGCACACATCTGCGTCTGCTCTGGAATATAGCGGATGGCACTTACCTGTATCATGACAAGATCGAATTGCAACTGGTCGATGCAGCCGAAGTGGCCATCGGTGATTACCAGCTGCCTGAAGCCGAAATCAAAAAAGACGCCGTCAAGCCAGATGGGACGATTGGCGACGTGCCGGTCTATCATCAGCAGATCGATCTCCAATTACCACTGGTTCGCAGCACGACAGAGGCAACCTCGATTGTATTGGAGGCCGGGTATCAGGGCTGCGCCGAACTGGGAATCTGTTATCCGCCGGTCCTCAAGCAATTCACCCTCTCACTACCCGCCATCGCAAATGCTGAAGCCGCCGAAAGGCTTGCGCAAGGTGATCAAGGGGTCCAACCAGCCACCTCGGATGAGCCACTTTCAGAGGTCGACGAAATTGCCGCCACCCTTGCCGGCAGCTCGACCCTGGCGGTGATTGGCATCTTCTTCCTGCTCGGGCTGGGTCTCGCCTTTACCCCCTGCATCTTCCCCATGATTCCGATCCTCTCCGGGATTATCGCGGGTCAGGGAAAATCGATCACCACCCGCAAGGCTTTCACCCTCTCGCTGGTCTATGTGCTGGCGATGGCGCTCACCTATACTGTCGCCGGCGTCCTGGCGGGACTGTTTGGCGGCAACCTGCAGGCCACCTTCCAGAATCCCTGGATACTGAGCGCCTTTGCCGGTGTCTTCGTGCTGCTGGCGCTATCCATGTTTGGCTTTTATGAACTGCAACTGCCCAGCAGTCTGCAAAGCAAGCTTACCGAGATCAGCAACAAACAGCAGGGCGGCACCCTGATCGGTGTCGCTATCATGGGTTTTCTTTCCGCCCTGATCGTCGGCCCCTGTGTGGCGCCGCCGCTGGCCGGCGCCCTGATCTATATCGGCCAGACCGGTGATGCCATGCTCGGGGGCCTGGCCCTGTTTGCCTTGAGCATGGGCATGGGGGCGCCACTCATCGTGATTGGCGCATCCGCCGGCAAACTGTTGCCCCGCGCAGGAAGTTGGATGGATGCGGTCAAAGCGGTGTTTGGGGTGGCCATGCTCGGCGTTGCGATCCTCATGCTGGAGCGCATCATCCCGGAAGACATCGCCATGTTCCTGTGGGGGATGCTGCTGATCGTCTCGGCAATCTACATGGGTGCGCTACGCCACCTGGAAATCGAAGCGGGTGGCTGGCAGAAATTCTGGAAAGGCCTGGGAGTGGTCTTTCTGATCTATGGCGCATTGATGTTGGTCGGCGCCGCCGCCGGCGGTAAGGATACGCTGCAACCCCTGCGCGGCCTGGCCATTGGAGGCGGGAACGGCCATAGCGAGCAGGAGCTGGTGTTCAAACGCATCAAATCCCTGGCTGACCTTGAACGCGAGGTCGCAGCCGCCAGCGCGCGAGGAAAAACCGTGATGCTCGATTTCTATGCGGACTGGTGCGTCTCGTGCAAAGAGATGGAAAAATACACCTTCACCGACCCCAAGGTCATCAACGCCTTAAAGAACACCCTGCTGTTACAGGCCGACGTCACTGCCAACGACGAGCTGGATCAGGCTCTGCTGCAGGGGCACTTTGGTCTGCCAGGTCCCCCAGCCATCATCTTCTACGGCGTTGACGGTCAGGAGAGGCGCAACTACCGGGTCGTTGGTTTCAAGCCGGCCGATGAGTTTGCCGCTCACGTTCAGGCATCCTTTCGTTGAGGGGAAATCGATTTTCCCCAGCAGATAAACCCGGGATTACAAACTTAATAGTCTCCTCAGCAGACATTTTCCCGCTCAAAACAAGGCAACATCCCGAACTGTCTTCCCCAACCAACATGCAACGATCTTAGGCAATTTTGCAGAGAAACTAGACAAAATCGCCAGCTTCTTGCAGAATTCACTGATTATCAACAAAGCTGCCGGCGGCGTTCTTTGGTTACCCGGGACAGTCGCCGCCAGCGCCCTTGATGTCAAAGTTGCAACCCCTGGAAACCGAACGCTATGGCGACCATTCTGGTACTCAACGGCCCCAATCTGAATCTGCTGGGTTTACGTGAACCGGAACATTATGGAATGGATACGCTGGATGACATCCAGGCGCGGCTCAAACAGCAAGCAGAAGCAACTGGACACCAATTGGATTTTCGCCAAAGCAATGCCGAACACGAAATCGTGGAGTGGATTCATGAGGCCTTTACCCAGGATGTTGGGTTTATCCTGATCAATCCTGCCGCCTTTACCCACACCAGCGTTGCCTTGCGGGATGCCCTGCTCGGTACAGGCATCCCATTCATAGAGTTGCACCTATCAAACGTACATGCCCGCGAACCATTCCGCAGTCATTCCTATCTTTCTGACAAAGCCGTCGGGGTAATAACCGGACTGGGCGCCCAGGGCTATGAACTCGCCCTGCAGGCCGCCGTTCGCCAGCTCGACGCCCTCACCAACTGATGAGACTGAACAACATGGATATCCGTAAAGTTAAAAAACTGATTGAACTACTGGAAGAGTCTGATGTAGCTGAAATCGAGATCCACGAAGGTGAAGAATCGGTGCGTATCAGCCGCCAAACCTCGGCGCCTGCCCCCCAGTTTGCGCCGCTTGCTCCCATGCCGGCAGCTGCAATCCCCGCCGCCCCAGCCGCTCCACCACCTGTGGCGGAGCCGCCAGAGATCCAGGGTCACGCCCTTAAGTCCCCGATGGTTGGAACCTTCTACCGGGCGGCGTCACCTGGCAGCAAGTCTTTTGTCGAGGAGGGACAGCAGGTCGCCGAGGGGGACACCCTCTGCATCATCGAGGCGATGAAGATCCTAAATCAGATCGAATCCGACAAGACCGGCACCATCAAGAAGATCCTGGTGGATAACGGATCGCCTGTAGAATACAACGAACCCCTCTTTATCATCGACTGAGTTGCACAATGATAGATAAGATTGTTATCGCCAATCGTGGAGAGATCGCCCTGCGCATACTGCGGGCCTGTAAAGAGCTCGACATAAAAACGGTGGCCGTCCACTCGGAAGCCGACAGGGATCTGAAGCACGTGCTGCTGGCAGATGAATCTGTCTGTATCGGCCCGGCTCCATCCATTGAAAGCTATCTGCACATACCCGCTATCATCAGTGCCGCGGAGGTAACTGACTCGGTTGCCATCCACCCGGGTTACGGCTTCCTGTCTGAGAATGCCGACTTTGCCGAGCGGGTGGAAAACAGCGGTTTTATCTTTATTGGACCCAAGGCGGACACCATACGCACCATGGGGGACAAAGTTGCCGCCATCGAGGCCATGCAGAAGGCCGGTGTACCCACGGTTCCAGGTTCTGACGGTCCGATCGACAGCAATTCAAAGCACACTAAAGACCTGGCTACGAAAATCGGCTACCCGGTCATCATCAAGGCGTCTGGCGGCGGCGGCGGCCGCGGCATGCGGGTCGTGCACTCGGAGGCCACCCTGCTGAATGCGGTGGCCTTGACCAAGGCAGAGGCGGAAGCCGCCTTCGGCAATGGCACGGTCTACATGGAAAAATACCTGCAAAACCCCCGCCATGTGGAGTTCCAGGTGCTTTCTGACACCCACGGCAATGCCGTACATCTCGGTGAACGCGACTGCTCCATGCAGCGCCGCCACCAGAAAGTGGTGGAAGAGGCCCCAGCTCCGGGCATTACCGACGAACAGCGCCGGGATGTGGGTGAGCGTTGCGCTGAAGCCTGCCGTCAGATTGGCTACCGAGGCGCCGGCACCTTCGAATTTCTGTATGAGAACGGCGAGTTCTACTTCATCGAGATGAACACCCGGGTCCAGGTTGAACACCCCGTTACCGAGTTGATAACAGGCGTCGATATCGTGCGTGAGCAGATCCTGATCGCCGGTGGCGAGCACCTCAGCTTAGAACAGAAAGACGTCACCCTCACCGGCCATGCCGTGGAGTGCCGGATCAACGCCGAAGACCCGGTAAAATTCCTACCCAGCCCCGGCACTATCACTCAGTTACATATGCCGGGCGGTCCCGGTATCAGGGTTGATACACACATCTACAACGGCTACCGGGTGCCACCCTATTATGATTCCATGATCGGCAAATTGGTGGCTTTTGGCGCCACCCGTGAGTCAGCCATCGCCCGCATGCGGATTGCCTTGGATGAGATGGTGATTGGCGGTATCAAGACCAATATCCCACTCCAACTGGATATCATGAAAGACCCTGCATTCCAGGCAGGCGGCGCCAATATCCACTACCTTGAACACAAATTGGGGCTGTAATTCAGTGCCTGAGTCACTCTCACCACGTGATCAAGAATAGACACGGCCCGTCTCAGCAGCATGCCTTGGCTACAGCTCTCCATCGAGACTACTGAGGAGCAGGCTCCTCTCCTCGAACTGGCCTTCCAAAGCCTGGGCGCACTCTCGGTGACCTTGGGAGATGCAGCCGATCAAGCGGTGCTGGAGCCCGCACCGGGGGAAGAGAAAATCTGGCAGAAAACCCGCGTCACCGGACTCTTTGCAGCCGAGCGGGATGCCGACGCACTGCGTAGCGCTCTCAACCAGGCTTTAAACGCGGATGTCACCCAGACACTCGAACTGGAATGGCTCACGGATCGAGTCTGGGAGAGGGTCTGGCTGGAAAACTTTCAACCCATGAAATTCGGCCAGCACCTATGGATCTGCCCGAATGGAAAACTTCCCGAAGAAGCAGATGCCGTGGTCGTCGAGTTGGACCCGGGACTTGCATTCGGCACCGGCACCCACCCTACAACCGCTTTGTGTCTGGAGTGGCTCGACAACTGTGATCTGTCTGGCAAAACCGTTGTGGACTATGGCTGCGGGTCAGGCATTCTGGCCATTGCAGCACTGCAACTCGGCGCCGGCAGGGCGATTGCCGTCGACTACGACACCCAAGCCATTGAGGCGACCCGCAACAATGCAGAAAAAAATTGCGTATCTGACCGGCTGACGACCTATCTGCCGGAACAACTGCCAAGTCTATGCGCTGAATTTCTGGTTGCGAATATCCTCGCGGGTCCGCTGATCGAACTTGCACCCAGACTCTGCAGCCTGCTCCAGCCAGAGGGAAAATTCGCCCTTTCCGGAATTCTTGTGGAGCAGGGTGATAGTGTGTCAACGGCCTATACCAGCTATGCTAAGCTGGATGCCCCCAAAAAACTGGATGATTGGCTGCTGCTTAGCGGTGTGAAATACTGATATAGGACATTTCATCATAACTACTCGTTAACTACCTATTGTCAGACCGGTGACTTCAGTCTAACTTTATGCCAGCCGCAGCAAATGAAAGAAATCCCATGTACACACAGTGCCCTCACTGCTTAACACTGTTCCGCATCAGCAGCGAAGAATTGAAGGCAGCCGCCGGTAAGGCCAGATGCTGTCAATGCAATCAGGTTTTCAATGCCCTGGAGACACTGCAGGAAAACCCAGTCATACAGGGTGCTTCGACCCTTGCCATCCCTGCCGAAAAAATAGAATCCCCAGACTCATTCGAAGAGCAAATATCAGAAGACTCCCTGTTCACCGACACCCTCAATCTGGACTCAGATCAACTCATTGAAATTGCGGCCAAAGAAGACACGCCGCCACTCGTGAAAGCGGAGAAGACGAACGAATCCTTCATGATCAAGGACGATGGGCTCGAAACCGAACCTGATTATCTCGCGGCCGGCAGTGAATTACAGATGTCCGAACTCCTGGACAGCGATTCGGCGCCATTCATCAACACCAAGGATGAGCCAGAGACCGAAGCCAAGGTTGTCCCGATCAATCAGCACATGGATGCAGACGACCCGCTGGAAGCACATCTGACGGAACAGTCAACCAACGACCGGGATGCGTCGCCAATCGCCATTGAAGCGCCCGATACAGAGTCGGAAAAGCACCTGTTCCGCTTTACTGAACGACAGAAAGACGAGCAGCATCCGTCCCAAGTGAGCGCATCAGGACCGAACCTCGAAATCGACGAGATCTTTGAAAAACAGCGCACATCCTTTTCAAGTATTGCGTGGGGAACGGCAGGCCTGCTGCTCATCCTCCTGCTACTGCTGCAATTGAGCTGGCAATATCGAGAGCGGGTGATTCAGAATGAGTATGGACGACAATTGTTGACCAAGATGTGTAACATCGCCGGCTGCACCACACCTGAACGCCGGGATACCAGCCAGATCTTTATTCAGCATCGCGATCTGCGCGGCCATCCCAGCAAATCCAACGCCCTGTTGCTGCAGTTGAGCATAATCAATCGCGCCGATTTTGCTCAACCATTCCCAAAACTACATCTCAGCCTCTTCAATGACCGGGAAAAACTGATTGCACACCGAACATTCGAACCACTTGAGTACATCTCTGACCCAAACCTCATCGATAATCTGATGCAGCAATCCGAGCCGGTTTTCATCAGTATGGAATTGGTCGATCCAGGCAAGGATGTTACCGGTTTTAAATTTGAGTTTCTGTAATCACTGAACAAGAGCCTGCCAGC
>JBDLIT010000007.1:0-65101 GCA_039714735.1 Pseudomonadota bacterium | reverse complement strand
TAAAGGTTATGCAGCGAGCACTGTAGAACGATCAACATCGCCTTTCGGCATAATCCGGGATGCGGCATTATGACGCTTATGCTGAATTCGGCATAAGCGTCACTCCTTTGCGACTCATCTTCTGGAGTCTGGCTCTGATATTCGTACAGTTCAGGAACTTCTAGGGCATGCGGATGTTGCTACCACCATGATATATACCCATGTTGTCAAGCTAGGCGGCCATGGCACCCAGAGTCCATTGGACCGCTTAAAATTACTTTAGTCTCAGAGCCTGCACCGGTTACCCGGAGAAAGAGGCGGCTCGATTTAATTGCTTACTTGACAGCAACAAGTCGAATCCACTGTTCAATTATTGCCTCGCGACCTCGTTGTCCCAATTCTAAACCTCCCTTTTGTGTGAAAAGTTAGGCTTGCCCCGTCGAAGCCACTGCTTTCCCCTCCTCCCCTACACTTGCAACTGAACTCTCCATCTGCGGATTTCCCTTACCCACATGGCCCAACTGAATAGCGATCCCTGCCCTGGCTAGAATGGTGAAGACAAACGCCCCCAGGGCATAGATGCCGACCGATACGCCGAGTTCTTTCAAGGTCGGGGTGTACTCGAAGATCTCACCCAGGGGCGTGGGAATAAAGCCGGTGACCACCAGCCCCATGCCCTTTTCGATCCAGATGCCCACGAACCCCAGGCCACAGGCGATGTTCAGCGTGATCATGTTGGTCCGGGTCTTGTGGATCATGAGCAGGATCATGGCGATGAGATTAAAGACCAGCGCCATCCAGATCCAGCTGGTCAAGGCATCGAAGCCCTCCAGACCCAGGAAAAGGTAGTGGATGGAGGCCGCATGCGCCGTTTCACTATAAAAATCCGTGAACAGTTCGGAGGCGACGAAATAGATATTGATCTGCATGGCGACCGTCATGATCAGGGCCAGCATGGAGATGACGCTCTGGCTGATGGGATAGACGGTGAAGCGGCGCAGGATCTGCAGGATGACGATCATCAGGGCCGGACCGGCGACAAAGGCGGAGGCGATGAAGCGCGGCGCCAGCAATGAGGTATGCCAGAAGGGGCGCGCGACATTGGAGGAGAACACCCAGGCCGTCACCGTGTGAATGGAGATGGCCCAGAACATGGCGATGACCACGAAGATGAAATAGCGCCGCACGGGTGTTTCCTTACCCTGATAATGGCGCCACAGGATGTACATGGGAATCGCTATGTTCAGCAGCAGATAGCCATTGAGCACCACGATATCCCAGGCAAGCATGGAATTGGGCCAGTTGAACCGGCCGATAAACGGGATCACGTGCCAGAAGCGGTCCAGCCGGCCGATGTCCACCGTGACGAAAGCCATGGATACCAGCACCGCCGCCACGGCCATGCTTTCGCCGATCAGCACCACCGATTTGACGTCTTGGCGGTGAAAGATATAGGCCGGAACGACCAACAGCACGGAGGCCGCAGCGATGCCCACGAAGAAGGCGAAGTTGGCGATATAGAAGCCCCAGGATACCTGGTCACTCAGGCCGGTGATGACCAGCCCCTGGTTCCACTGGTCGGTATAGTTCCAGCCTGACACCCCCATGAGGAGCAGCAGAAAGCCCATCCAGAGCCAGTAGACCGTCCCCCCGCGCAGCGCAGTGCCCATGCCGTCTTTTATGAAGCGAAAGAAGGTCATGACCTGGCCCTGGCTTCATCGGTGTAGTACCAGAATTTCGGCTCGGTGCCGAGTTCCTCCTTCAGGCGGAAAACCGTCTTGTGCTCCAGGATGTAACGGATCTCGCTGTCCGGGTCCAACAGATTGCCGAACACCCGCGCGCCGGTGGGGCAGGCCTCCATGCAGGCCGGCTGACGCCCCTTGCGCGTGCGCTGGGTACAAAAATGGCATTTCTCCACCACGCCCTTCATGCGCGGTCGGTTGCCGAGATAGTTGGTCACCGGGTTGAGCTCTTCCGGCGGGATTTGGGGCTCCGTCCAGTTGAAGTGACGCGCCCAATAGGGACATGCCGCCATACACATGCGGCAGCCGATGCACCAGTTGTAGTCGATCACCACGATGCCGTCGTCGTCCAGCCAGGTTGCCTCCACCGGGCAGGCCTTGACGCAGGGCGGGTTGTCGCATTGCATACACTGTACCGGTAGATACCATTTGCCCTCGACCGGTACGGTCTCTGAATCGTAGTAGTGATCCGAGTGTTCCAGGTTATGGTCACCATCGTTCATCTCCAGCACACGGATGTATTGGACCTGAGAGTCCCGGCCCTGGTTGTTCTCGCGGATACAGCCTTCGACGCACTCCCGGTAACCCCGGCACTTGGAGATGTTCAGCGCATAGCCGAAATAGGTGCCCGGGATCGGCTTGGTGTCCTCACAGGTGATATCCACACCAAACTTACGCTTGGCCTTGCGCTGGATCCGCTCCAAGGCATCCTGCTTCTCCTCATCGGTCATGCGTACATAGTGATCCTGGAAAAAGTCACCCAGGGCATCCAGCATGCTCGATCCACCCCAGGCGGGCTGAGTGACCGCCTTGGCGACACCTGTGGCTGCCGCACCAGCCACCCCAACGATTCCCAGACGCTTCAGGAAGTGGCGGCGCGCCAAGTCTGTATTATCTTCGGTCTGCTCCAGCTCGAATTTTTCAGTCATCCTGTGCTTCCTGACTCTTGGCCCCATGTCGTTCCCACAGGTTCGGCTTTTGGGCTTTATTATTTTTCATGGGCTCTAGCCCCGCCCGGACCGGTGGTTTGGGTTGCGGTTTTTTCTGCTCAAAAGGTGGAAAGTGCGGATCATGGCAATGGGTGCAGTTGTAGCGTTTCGGTGCTTCCGACCAATCGTTGGCCCGTTTGCCATGCGCCCCGAAATACCAATCCCGCTGGCGGTTGGCGTGGCATTGACCACAGACCCGCCAGGATTTATTGAAGCCGACCTTGCCATCCTGTTCGGTACGCAACAGGTCCCGATTGTCCGCATCATGGCAGGTCAGGCACCAAAAACGATTCTGGCCATGATTCAGGCCGACCCGATGCACTGGAGCGAGTTTATGGGGGACCGGGTTTGTCTTCCAGAACTTATGGCACTGAGAGCAGGGATAGAAGGTAAGCTTGTGTTGTCGACGCGGCACTTCGGGGGGCGGCCGGTTAGCGAAGCGTGAGAGTTGCTGTTTCTCAACAACCGATGGATCTGGTTCGTTCGATTTCGCTGGGGTTTGCTGAGTCACTTCCCCGCTTGCATCATTAGCAGGCAAGACAACAGAGTCTTCTGCCAATACCCATAGCGGCATACAAAACGCAATGAGCAGGCCAATTATTTTGGTCATGGGAAGCCTCCGAGATTCAGCGTGAGTCGATGAAGGCTATTTCAATCTCAGGGTTACGTAGAAGGCCGCCAGATTTGCGATGTCGACGTCTGTAAGCCCCTTGGTAATTGCGTTCATCAGAGGATCTATACGTTTATCGGCTTTATATTCATACATCGATTTGACGAAATACCCGGGTATTTGACCGGCGAGGAGCGGGATGGCGGGTTGTCCATCCGGCATGACCTTGCCTTCTCCATTCAGACCGTGACAACCGGAACAGAGCGCGGCCTTGTTCTTACCATCCTCTGCATTTCCCAAGATTATTGGCTTTTCGTCAGCCAGCAACACCCATGATGCCGAGTTGAAAAAAACTATCGAGAATGCCACTAGTATTCTTTTTCTTATCATTTTCCTAACTCCTCATTGCCTCTTATTCCATCGACTAAAAGAACACACAAACACACCTTGAGAAGGCGTTTAATTACCAGCGAAAGACTTAGTGAGGTTGGCGTGGATTCTAATAATCTGATCCATTGCGCTGGGGACATACTCTTGCTGTAAAATTTACCGGCAAGAGCGGTAGAACGTCAATTCGGGAAAACCCAAATAGCCAATGCACAATGCAGGGTGCTGCTGAGCTTGCAATGCACCCCAAACAGACCGGCGTCAGTTACTTTTGATAGGTTCCCAGCAATTCAGCTTGCGCGATGACATGCCCCCGCATGGCTGCTTCAACCTCTGCCTTGGTCGGTGTGTCCAAACCATCCAGCACAGTATCCAAGGCATACAACTTGTGGAAATAGCGATGGCAACCGATTGGCGGACAGGGTCCGCCATAACCGATCCGTTTCCAGTCGTTCAGCCCTTCAACAGCGCCTGCCGGCAGCTCTGCTGGCTTTATGTCTTCAGGCAGGCTGGTGAAATTCGACGGTATGTTATACAACACCCAGTGGACCCAGGTCATCTTCGGAGCATTGGGATCGGGCGCATCCGGATCATCGACAATCAAGACCAGACTTTGGGCAGAGTCAGGTACATCTGTCCATGACAGAGGTGGAGAGAGATCTTCGCCCTCGCAGGTGTACTTGCCGGGAATTGAGTCGCCGTTATCAAAGGCGATTGATGTGAGTGTGAGTGACATAATCTCCTCCATAAATATTTCTCTTTGATAAGAGAATTATACTCAATAAGGAACTGATTATCTGATGATGTTATTGAGACTATTCGAATCACAACCACAAAAAGCGGCATAGAAATATCTTCCAGCACTCGCTGTTGGCCCTGAACGCCACCGTGGGCAGGTTTAAAAATCGACCTGGCTACGGATCTGTATGAGTTGAGTCTGATCGCCGTCAAAAGCGCTGCCCGGCCGATCAACATCGAGCACCTTGACGTAATTGGTCATGAAACGAACATTGGCATTCAGGTACCAGTTGAGTCCAAAGGTCAACAGATCTTGCTGCCCCCCAGTAATCTCCTCATCACTGAGATCCAGATGGCTGTAGCGGAGAGCCACTTCCCAGGCGCCAGGGCCGCCCCCTCTCAATGGCCGCTTGGGCGTGACACCCCGAAACACACCCCGCTGGCGTCGGTAGGGCCGTGTTTCACCGGTCAAGAAGTAGCTCGCATAGGCATACCAACCATCGAAATCCAAGTTTTGGCTAGCGCCACTACGGTGGATTTTTGTGCTGATATATTCTGTTTGAAACGAGAAAGGACCGAATACTGCGGCGGCTTCCAGGCCGTAGCGTGTGACGTCGTCCAGATCCGTGATGGCGCCTGTGTCGACAAAGTTGACTTCCGTGACATGGGATTCCGGACGCGCCTTGAATCGAATCTGCCCGTCATCGAAAGCACGGTACGAAGCGGCGATGCCGGTATGCAGCATGGAAGATGGCGTGAGTAGAGGTACGTATGTCACACGACCGGTAAATGCCCAACTCTCTTCGTCGGATTGGTTACCACCTCCACTCCCACCCAGATCTCGATTGCCGAACAAACCTGTGGCGAGAGTCCATCTCCTTTCGCTGGTGCGCACGCCTAAACCAAGGCTGCGCGCCGGCGCGAGTGCGCCGGACACGGCCGCACGCTCCATGAAGGTTGTTTCTGATATCGAAGTCCAACGTTCCAGGCCGAATGGTTCCTTAAAATTGCCGGCAGTGATAAGGACCGGCTTGAAACCACGGTACCTTAGGAAATTGCTTTTCAGGTCGGCGCCGTCCCGTGCAAACTCCACCTCTGACTTGAATTGCCAATCGTCCCACAGGATTGCACGCCATGATAAACGGCTGCTGCGAACTTCGGCATCGTTATCAAGTTTTGCATGGTGTTGATCGTACCAAGCAGCATCCAGCAGCAGCCGTCCCCCCAGTTTAAAGCGAAAATCCCCATCCGCTGACTCGACTTCCAGACCTTTGTGACCGAGGCGTACCACTGAGCTTTCAGCGCTGCGATCAGTCAGCGCTATGTCTTTTGTAGTAGGCGGCGCCTGAGGTTTCTTTGGGGATTTGGTGGTTCTGCTTGTTTCTCCTTCAACAAGATCTTCATTGTCTTCTTCGAGCGCAGTTTTATACAGGGCTTCATAGGCCTCTTGACTGATAGCGCCACCGTCACGGAGTACTTTAAGCAGCTCCAGCATGGCGCGATTCCCTGCCTGAGCCGGTGCTGTCAGGAGGTTCAGCGACAGCAACAGTATCGAACCAAATCGCACCAGTGAATTCGCCGGCTTCCATACCTTCATTTCATACAGCACAGACGGCTTTCCCGGGTTCGATCGGCGGTCCGTGATCATTGGCTCATTCATCACCCATCCTTACTAAACTGGCAGAGGCCTAAGGACACGCCCGCAAAGACGGCTTATCCACACTGCATAGCGCGTGACCCATCCAAGACACTGTTTCCGCTACTTGATTTAGTAATCCGCCCTCACATCAGCATGGTCGTGGTTATACCTCTACCGCGTGTTTGCGTTGCTTTATTTTCCCAGAGCAGTGGATATACCAACCGCCTGAAATTCTCTTTTGACGAAAGAGGGTTTTGCCCTCCCCAAGATTAGCGGTCTTGTCGGCCTCTTAGAGGAATATCAATCCTTGTTGTTCAGTGAGTGTAACAGGATTAATCGGGCTGGATTGAATATTTCTGCAATGGTAATACATACTCCATGTCCTGGAATTGCTTGAATAAACAGGGGTTTCATATCGCACAGTTCGTATAAACCCTCGAACCCAAATTCTTGAGTAGGGGTAATCACTAAAGCTGTATTCACAAGCTATGTGAAGTCCTGAAACGACAGTTTTCACGCTTCACACCTAAGCCTTCATGACCCTTATTTAAACCGGCTGCTCGCTCCTGCATCAAACCAATCCGAAAGCCAGATTTTTCTATTTCTTATTGTTTTTTCTATTATTTCCGGCGCCACATTGACTATCAATGGGCATCTCGAATATTGATATTAGTAGGCCTGTCTGTTCGCGAATCCTCGACCCATTTCACACCCTGAGGGCCATAAAAACACTTGACTTTCAGCCATAGTCATATGAGAGTCACATTTATTAGTTAGCCTGTTACTTTCTACAGCATTATCTCACTTTGGAGAATGCGATGATCAAGGCCAGTCTAGAAAAGTTCGACTCTCCAGTCGTAATCATCAACCAGGCGTATGAATCCGAAGACTGGGGCGTGATTGCCAGCTATGTGAGCCAACAGGATGTTGGGGAAGCGGATGACGAGGTAGGCTTGGAAAAAATTGGCTGGCGCGTCAACGTTATCCTACCCAGCATGGATGAGGTGGATTTCGATCAGGTATTCAGTACTCCGGAAACCGCACTGGAGTTTGGAATCACTAAAATTTTGGGCGGCGCTCTGGTATCTGCCAAGTCTCCCGAAAATGGGTTGAAAGACGAAACTCATCCTTTCGGTCACTACCACTCAATAGTCTGATCAAAATTTTCAAGCCTGGCCCTTTTTAGCCCCTTATGCCCAAAAGGGAACGGGATACCGAATATGGGTGATCCCACTATCTCTCACTCGGATAGCTATTCATCTGGCAATCCGGCCTTTCTTAACCCTTCCAGAAGTGATTCAAGTACACGGGGATCTTTGAATGGAAAGGAAAACTCCAGTCTACTGATCGAAAATCCCGGACTCATGACCATGAGTTCAGCAGCCTCCCACTCCGCCCGATCCCCTTCATCAATTTGGGCCAAGACAGCCGCAATCCACATGCGGGCCCGCATATAGTTGGGATTAATATCCAACACTCGATTGAACAAGGACACCGACTCGTTATATTGGCCCTGCACGAACCGAATCTCGCCAAGCACCTCTAGATAGGAGCCTGTAGGTCTCGGGTTCAAACGCATTGCCTTATCCATAAAGACCTGTGCTTCGTCTGTACGACCCGCATAGTTCAGAATCCAGGCGCCCAAGGCATAGGCGTCAGCGTAGTTTGGATCGATCTGGATAGCCCGTTGGATCGACTCGATCGCCTGCGCATGCCGGCGCCGGAAAAGGTTGACCTGGCCACTGACGAAATGGACCTGAGGAAGAGAGGGATCAATCTTGGCAGCCGTTTCTGCCAACTGTGCCGCCTGTTCCAAGGAGCGAGATGGAGTCGTTGTCCAGCCATCGATGGCGTCACGGGAATGGGTCATCGCCAGCCCCGCGTAAGCTCTGGCAAATGCGCTCTTCTAACTCGCTACGACTCACCACCCGCCCTGCATGTTCGACAAGATAGACCAGTACCTGCATTGCCTTCGATTCAAGCCGCGCCTCCCCCGACGCACCCGTTACCCGCAGGGTCGATGGCTCCACTCTGTAACCTGCAACCTCGAACGAGGCCGCCAGATCCATCGATTTGCCGGACATTGGTGTTGTTGCGTCATGCGAGAAGGACATAGATATGTTCTTGTTTATATGAGAATTATATGGATTGCGGAAAACCAACGGAGTTCCGTCGGAATTACTTTTAAGAATAGCGCTAGTTTAGATACTGAAAACCACGGCGCATCAACTGAAAAACCCTCATGAAGTGTGGGTATCAGTGTTTCAACCAATCAGAAGTGGAGATTGCCCATGAATCACGATGCTGCCCCACTTGTACCAGGGCTGGTTTTCTGAACCTGTCCAGCTGCAAATCTACAACAAGCGCAGCCGGAGACATGGATATTCGAGTCTAAAGAGGAGAAACCACCAATGAAACTCATGCAGACTGTCATTCAAGCAACCGCGCTGGTTATCTATGCCACAACAGCTGTAGCACAAGAGCCTCCAAGGTTTTACAAAGACACCTATCCTGAACATGCCCTCAAGTCTAGATTGGAAGCCGAAAGAGTGCTGATGGGTAATGGAGCCAAGCTTAATGCAAAGACCCGTGAACTCATCGCTTTGGGGGTGGCCGCCCAGATTCCTTGTGCCTACTGTGTCCACGTCCACAATAAAAATGCACGCGCGGAAGGTGCTAGCGAAGCCGAGGTCCGTGAGGCGGTTGCAGCCGCTGCGCACGTGCGACATTGGAGCACCGTTCTCAATGGCATGGCGTATGATTTCGAGGCGTTCAAGGAGGAATTTGACAAAATGCACGCCACGAAGTGACACGGGGCGCCGCTAACAGACCATACACAATACAATAAGCGATTAGGTACAAAGCTCAGTAACCGTATTTTCACCCCCATCCTAACCTTCCCCCTCCAGGAGGGTGTTGTAAAAGGCTGCGACTCCTTCTCCCTCCGGGAGAAGGCTGGGATGAGGGGAGTAAAAATCAAAGCGTTAGCTTTTCCGATGATTTGAGCAGATCGGATGAAATCACAATAGCGTAACTGATTGCTGGTGTGTTTTTTGATATCAATCAAGGTCATGATAGGTGTCCTGCATGGATCATTGAATACACCAACAACACCAGGACAATCATTGTCACTGCTCGCCTATGCTTAACCGCTAGTGTGATTCGTTACAAAACTCAGCTTGATGAAACCACTTCATGCATTGATCCTGTTTCAACTATGGGTTGGGTTAGCCACCACCCAGCCGGCATTTGCCTACGATTACGATCCTGACAATGGCGAGGAGATCAACGAGGTTTGCGCCGGTTGTCACGGTGAGTTCGGCGAAGGGGGTAAAGAGGGCGAATACCCCCGCTTGGCGGGCATGCCGAGTGAGTTCATCGCAAAACAGCTGCACCTGTTCCGTGAGCGTGAGCGCCCCAACCTGGCGATGGTGGAATATGTGGATCATCGCCAGATGCCGGACAACGACATCCAGGACATCTCTCGTTTTCTCTCCGTGATTCAGTTGAAAACCAAGCTGCCGCCGGTCGATGAGAAAGCACCGGGATTCAATGCCTATGCCCGTCTGCTGGAATCCAAGCGCCTGATGCAGATCCCCCGTGCGCCGGGTGATATTGAGGTTGGCAGAAAGATCTATCGCAAGGAGTGCGCCTCATGCCATGGCCGTGAGGGCTGGGGAATCCATGACAAAGCGGCGCCCATGCTCGCGGGTCAATACACCAACTATCTCTGGCGGCAGGTGGAAAAGTACCGGAAAAAGATCCGCATCCATGACGAAGACGAGCCCGAAGAGGAGTTGCTGCTGGAGTTCACCGACGACGAATTGAGAGACATCTTCGCCTATCTCTCCATCGTGGATGATTGATATATCATCACGGACAGGTATTACACTCAGTCCACCGGCAATTCCATGCCTGGCTTGACCGTGATGAACCGATAGGGCGCGGAGACCAGACCTAGATCGGTATGCATCAACACCCTCGCCTCCCACTCCATGGCGTCACGCACACAGACCGGCAGCATGCCTTTTCCAGCGAACTCTCCCTCTTGCTGTTTTTCCAGCGCTGGGCGATTGAAACCCATGTTCATATCGACCCCCCTGAAATCGATCTCCACGCGCTCCACATCCAGGCCTTCCACATGTACCTGAAACTGCAAAGGCCGCACGACGGGGATCGAACGGGGCTCAATGGCAAAGCTGACACTGCCCCCTTCAGGCAGTGGAGAGACACAGGCTCCGGTGCGCAAATCACAGGTTGCATCCAGGGGAGCGCTGATCAACACATCGGGAAACAGCAACGGCCAGCTCTTGTAGATCGCTACAGCGCCGATGGCAAGCATCATCACACCGGCCATTGACCAGAGAAGCAGATTCGATTTCACTTTCGCTCCGTCTCGTTAAGGTAAATCACTTCGTTTGAAGAGCAGGAAGCCCAGACCCGCTGCCGCCGTGCCCAGCAGGATCGGATAGGCGATGGCATAGGCAATGTATCCACTCTGGCCAAAGGCATCCAGAATCACATAGGCGGTCGGCCCCAGCAGGACGAGTTGGGGATCGAACAGCATCATGGTGGCGGTGCGGAATACCTGCATGGGATTGGCCAGCGCGATGGCCACCGCAGTCTCCGGCGGCAGATACTCCTGAATGAGCACACCCAGCAGAATCAGATCCAGGAACAGCAGCAGGCTCAGCCAGACCACGAAGGCTGCGCCCTGAGCCACATCCGAGGAGCGCGCCAGAGTCGAGATCAGCATGCCGATACCCAGAAAACACCAGGCCAGGGCCATCAGCAGGCCGGTGTAGTAAAGCAACAGATCCCAGGGCACCTCCGCACCCTTCACCAACCCCCAGGAAGTCGCCCCCAGCATGGCCAGGAAGACCGGCAGAAAGACCACGAAGAATCGCCCGATTACACGTCCCCAGAACCAGGCGCTTAGGGTAATGGGCAGAGAGAGCAGATATTCGAACACCCCGGCCTCCCGGTCACCCGCCACGGAGCGTACCGTGGTGATCAGGACGAAGATCGGCAGCATCGCCATGGACAGCTGGATGTAGGTGATCAACAGCCTGGAGAGACCGGTAAAACCCATGATGCGGGATTCCGCCAGGCCGAACGCGAAGAGAATCACGATCAAACCGCCAAACAGCGTAGAGTAGACCATGAACCAACGCGCGCGCAGGGATTCGATGATGTCTGTATAAGCGGTTAACCAGAGGTGCTTCATAGGTTATTCCTTAGGTGGGATGATCGAAGGAAGATCCGCATCATTCTGATATTGCTGGTCATGCGCTTTGCGCCTATCCGCCCGTTCTCTGTACTGTTCCAGCAGCTGCACACCCTGGGTATTGAAGCGCTGCTCCACCCGGGTGACATGCAGCTTGGCCTGCTCGTAACTGAGCCCACCCTCCCGCCAGCCGAGCTGGGCGCCCAGGCCATATTCCATGGGTGTCACCTTGCCGGGAAGATAGGTGGCCTGGCGTGCGTTGATCCATTCACCATTACGATGATCGGTAATCCAGAACTCGGTTTGTGGATCATCCTTCCAGGGCTTGTCCTCCAGCCACAACACCGCACAGCCAAAATCATCGAACACAGCCACCTTGGTGCGCTTCCTGTCTGATGGCTGATAGCGGATCTGCGCCGAGCTGTGTCGATCACTCAAGACCATTCTGCAGCGTTCGCAGGCATCCCGGTCCCATTTGACATCCTTGGGACCGCTGCCTGAATCTCCCGAGCATGCGGATAGCAGGGGTAGAACCACACAAACCAGGATGAGAAATCGAAAATCAGACCACATTGGCTTGCCCCGCCTGATCCAGCGCCTCGTCCAGCTCCATCCCAGCCAGCAATGCCGCATACCGTGAAAGCACACCGAGAAAACGCAGGCGGTCCGGCCCTGCAACGAAACCATCCCAGACTATCCCATCATCACTGCCTTTGAAGCCCCACTCCCGGATCGCATTGGCAAAGGCCTCTTCCGCCTGTACCAGCCTCACTCTGCAACGCAACCGCGAAGAGAGTTCCACCAGATCCGCCACCCGGTCATCCAGCACCACCGAGCCCTGATCCATTTCGATCACCCGGTTCACCAGGCTGGCCACCTCATCCAGACGATGACTGGAAATCAGCATGGCGGCCCTGTCCTGCTTCTCCGCCAGCAGCTTGAAGAAGATATGCCGCGCCTCCGGATCAAGATTGGCGGCAGGTTCGTCCATCACCAGCAGTTCACTGCGCCGCCCCAGGGCGATGGCGATCAACAGTTTTTGTTTCTGGCCACCGGAGAGTTTGACGAAGGGCTGGTGGCGGAAATGCCGGGTGTCGAAGCCCAGTTCACCGGCCACATCGTGCATGCGCAATGGATTACACTCACAAAGACTGGCCGCAAAACGAATCAGTTGTCCCACCGGCATGCGCAACGGAGGCGGTAACTGGGGCACAAAGCCCACCTTGGAGAGTACTTCACGCCGCTGGATTCGGGGATCCATACCATCCACGGTCACCCTGCCCTCACAGGTATATTCACCCAGCAGACAACGAATCAGCGTCGTCTTGCCCGCCCCATTGGAGCCCACCAGAGCAACTCGATGACCCCGCTCGATGGTCAGGTTCACGCCTTTCAGCACCTGGTGACGACGAAAGCGCTTGACGATATTTTCAAACTGAATCATGCAAAGGAGTCAACTGCTGAATACGAGGAGAATGGTAATTAAAAAATAAGGGAAGTATTCACGACGTCCCGCAGGAGATGCTGGCAGCTGTCCCACCTCTATTTTACTGATTGATCTACGAAAGCTGATAAATTTCACAACATCTTGCTCAGGCCCTTGATCTCATAGGCCAATGAACCGGTCGGACAGACATCCACGCACATCCCGCAGCGCGTACAGTCGGCGCCCACATCCTGATTCACGTCATAGGCCGCGCCCCGAATTGTCAGATCCAGCACATGGGGCACCAGACAGACCTTGCGGCAGTCGCCTTCATGGTGACAGTCCACCGCATTGTATTTCACCCGAAAGGGCGAAGCTAGACCGACCACACCGTAGGTCACGCCAATCGGACAGACATAGCGGCACCAGGCGCGGCGGGAGTAGAACACCTCGAACAGCAACAGCAGGCCGACCCAGATCAGCGCCACACCCGGCCCATAGATCAGCGCCCGGCTGAGGATGCCGGTGGGTGAGATAGTCTCGAACACCGTATAACCACTGACCAGCGCGAGCAGGGCAAAGATCACGTAGAAGACGCCACGCACCTTGCGGTTGAAGGTATGATTCTTGACGAGCTTTTTCTTGACCAGCCAGAGGTGCAGATACTCCGCCCACTCCGACAGCAGATGATAGGGGCAGACCCAGGAGCAGAAGGTACGTCCTCCCAGCAGCAGCCAGAAGATGAATACGGTGACGGTGCCGATGACCAGATTCAGCACTACATGTTTGTAGGCCAACATCACCTGCAGGGCGGCGTTCAGATCGGCCATGTGAAATCCGACAAAGCGCGACGCGGTCAGCGCACCTTCCAATAGCTGGACATCGAAATAGTAGGAGACCACGAACAGCAGGTTGACCAGTATCAGAGTGAGCCAACGGCGGCGCTGCCATAGGTTGCAGCAGGTTCTTACATGCTCATGGCGCACAGTCTCCACATCCGCCTTGGAGAGTTTGCCCCGCTTTCCGTCGTAGATGGCGCGAACCTTGGCTGACTGTTCTTGCTTGGTGGGGCGACTCGGCTTGGCGCCGAAGATCTGGGTCAGTGATTCCTTGAAATAGTTCATCTCAACCGCCCTGTTTAGATGTGGAGGACTTCAGGGAGACCAGCCGCTCTACTTCCTCATCTCGAGAGATCTGTCCCGTCTTGAGTGAACGACGCCTACCCCGGCCTTTAATGGTATCGGTGGTCTTATCAATATCGATCACGATTGCCGATCCCTCTACCGGACAGATCATTTCGCACACCCCACAACCGACACAGCCCCTTTTTACCGCTGGTTGTATCCTGGTCTCACCATTGACCAGCTGCACAAGATTCATGTTAATGGCATGCTTGGGCGGGCACTCGTTACCCACCCGTTGCGCGACCCGGGGTGTTTGCTTTTTTTTGTTACTCCATTGTTCCGCTTTACACTGCTTGATGCGAATCTCTATCGGACACTGGCGTACACAGAGATCGCAGAGTTCCAGATCGTAAGGATGATCGGCGACCGGTATGGGATTCCAGCGGTCGACCTCCTCGTATCTGAGCAACCCCTGATAGTCAGGTCCCCTCGCCTGCCCTTTAAAACCCTTGCCCTGCACTGCCAGACAGGCCTCCGGCCGGGCCAACCGGGCAAAACCCATGCGCGTGTCGGCCGGGTAATCGAGCTCATGGGTCAGCGCCCCGGTAGGACAGGCCAGCACACACTGCAAGCCGTCACAGGAGAAATCACAGGCCTGCCCACGTGGGTCGATATAGGGGATTCCGACACCGAATCCTTCGTCCAGATCCGCCAGCTTGATCGCCTGCACCGGGCAGACCTGCACGCACTGGCCACATTTGATGCAGGCGGCGAAAAACTCCTGTTCATCATCCGGTGTCTTCAGTGCGCCGGGGGGACGCAGATGCATCGCGGTGCCCCGAACCAGTGGTACGACACCCATCAGTGAAGCGGTGACCACGCCAACCGTCAGCGCCGTTGAACGGAGAAACTCACGCCGGCTCTGTTCCTTGCGACGGGGAGTAAGCGGTCTCTTGCCTTTCTTGTCAGTCATAACAGGTCATACCTCTAAAACTAACGCCCCAAAGATTCACGTAGTGCTTTGTAAGCATCGAATGACTCCGGTTCCTGCTCTTTCTCCACTGTGTTTTGCTCTCCGGCCCGCGCTCTTGAGGCCTTATCCCGTGACTGCTGCGAATCCGATCCGCCAGTCCCGAGTCCAGCGGCCATCAGCGGTCTTTCATCCCGAACCAGCATATTGGGTTCGGTGAAGGGCGCCAGACGTTCCAGGAAGTCCATCACTTCCAATACCGGGGAACCTTTGAAAAAACGCGCCGACGGGACATCCATCCAGATCCGGTCCGCATAGCTGTAAAGCTCATAGGCAGTGTCACCCACATTATCACGGTTCAGATCGAACCCCGCATAATCATCCCAGTAGTTGCCCAGCCAGTGATTCCGGTTGGCGGTCTTGCCGCCACCTGATACGGCTACCTGGGTGATGTTCCCCTTGAATTGGTTGCCCTCGATCAGATTACCGGTCCAGTCATTCAGAAATAGCACGCCTATGCCGCTGTAGGCAATCAGATTATCCAGGATACGGTTGGTGGTATCGGGTTGATAGGGTGAGACATCCAGATAGAGACCGGTGCCGCAGTAGAGGATCTGGTTACCGATCACATCCACATCGGAGGTCTCTTTGAAGCCGATGCCCATTCCCGTGGCGCCAGTGGCATAGGCAATGTAGTTGTTCTTGATCTTTACTCCGTCACTGTACATGACGAAGATTCCCACCGAATTGTCCTGATAGTGATTATCCACCACCTCATTGGTTTGGGAGTACATGAAGTGCAGAGAATAGCGACCGCCCCGGGCATCGTTACGGGCTATCAGATTGTCCCGGGAATACCAGACCACGGTATCCCTGGAATTGCGGATAATATTGTCGGTGATCTTATTGTTGAAGCTGTACCAGAGCCGGATCGCATCCCCGCGCATGCCCAACTCCAGCGCTTTGGATGAGATCCGGTTGCGCTTGATGATGTTGTTGGACGACTGCTGCAGATCAACGCCAAACAGGCTGTCGGTGATGACATTATCCTTGATAACGTTGAAGTTGCCACGCACCTGAATGCCGGAATCCAAGTCGTTGTGCGAATCCCCTGAGTTCCTCAACTGCAGGTTCATCAGGGAGGCCCCATCTGTATCGAGGATGATGACCGAGCCTTTGCCGCCGGCATCGATGATCACCTCACCCTTACCATCGATAGTCATCGGGCTTTCGATGGTCACCGGCCCAGCGTAGATCCCAGGGGGTGGGATAAGTGTACCTTTGGGATCCGCAGCATCCACCAATGCCTGAAATGAGGGATATTCGTCAGCGGCAAGGACAGAAAATGGCAATAACAACAAGGCCAATAAGTAGCCTCGATTCCTCAACAATCCGTTGTTAACTAATTGAAGAAACAGACTCATCTAGCAATATTAACTTGCCTGCTTGAACTGTTTGATGCGAATCAACGCTGCGACAGCAAGCACCAGAGAAAACACCAGCATCAGACCAAATCCTATAGAGGGGTAGGAGTGCGTGGTGAACTGGGCCACCTTTCCATCACCAAATACCGTCGGCATGAAGGGCTTGACCGAAAAGGCGCCCATGTCGTTCAGGGTATGCCCATACCACCAGAGCCAGGCAGAATAATCGATGATGAAAAAAACCGGTAACGCCATCGGCACCAGCACCAGTAGCCAATAGAGCAGTCCTCCATTCTTACGCGCGCCATACAGCAACAGCAGCATGGAACCTAGCAAAGCTCCAAACACCAGATGGATGAACAGTTCCAAATTAGCCACCATGGGCACGATTTCTGCGGGATTGTTGAAATAGCGCCCAAGGCTTTTGGCATAGTGCCATGACATGACCTGGAACGAACTGCCATCCCAGGAGGACCGTTCCTTGGATTTCGCCACATCAATGTCATAAGTCACCCGAAGTTGCTCGATCAAATGGCCTTTTTCCGTACCCTGCTCGCGGGTCGTTCTACTTTCAACCTCTGAGGGCAATTCAACCTCGACGCCAGAATCCTCCAGTGATTTTTTCAGTACCCCGGTAATTCCACCAATGACAATCTCATCAGTTGCAGAGGATTCACCGCTCGCCTCCTGATCCAGCGATGTCACCAACGCGCTGACATAACCCGCGTTTTGCAGATTAAAACCGTTCTCCCCGTACAGGGTGAGGGTCATCCAAAGCGCAATGCCAGCAAACCCGACACCCATGATTGCCACACGGATCTTTGGCTTGGTGCACATGAAGCCCAACAGTATCACACCCAGGTAGGCCACAAGAAACTGGCCGAATCCCCGCTCAACAGGACCGCCCGCGGCAATTGGATACATCCCCACATAGTGGTTGATGGTATCCATCTCATGCACACAATCCAGCGCCTCCTCTTCCACAATTTCTGCTTTCTCCTGTTTTTCGCAGCCATTGAAGACGCCATTCATATGAAAATGGATGCGCACGCCATCCGGGAAAGACTCTTCAGGGTAGTTGGGGGCGGTAAGAGAGACCCACCAGATCGGTGAGTAGAAGATGGCCGTAAGAAGACCCAGCGCCACAAGGGTAAGAAGGCCCACTTGCATGGTTTGCTTGGACTGCATCACTTTCCTTTATTGTCGTAATATTTCTTAAATGTAGAGTGGGCATCGCCCACCATCAAGGAATATATTGAGAGGTATTTGGTGGGCGGTGCCCACCCTACCTGGTGTTTGTGGAATCCACTCATGGTGAATTCCAGAAACAACATATGAACATGAAGTGATACTGACTCAGTTACCAGTATCCGGAATCTGGATCAATCGTAGTCTGGATTCTGCCAATCTTTTGAGGGCGCCAGCTTCTCTTTTGGGATAGGCGCCCGGGAGACCCAGTTGACTACCATCTGCATATCCTTGTCAGAGAAACCCTTGATCTGTTTCACCATATCCGGATTGGCATTGCGCCGTTTGCCGTCACGAATCCACTCGAACTGGCGCAACATATATTTGTAGTGCTGACCATGGATCTTGGGATAGAATTTCTCTTTATTACCCTCACCATTATCTCCATGGCACTCAACACAGTTTTCCTTGTAGAGTTTTTTACCTTGGGCAAATTCGGGTGTGCCTTTTTCCCAGAGACCCAGACCAGGTTCCGGGTTCATCGGCAGTTTGGAGATGTAGTCGGTCACATCAGCCACCAGCTGAGCCGGCGAGATCTCACCGTGTGCATAGCCCGAAGCGGCCACTATCTGCTCATCCAGGGCAAAGGGGTACATGGTGGGGTTGTCCCGGTTCTGGGCACGGATATCGGCCAGCTGTTTGATCAGCACCGAACGATGCTGGCCCGCCAACTGCGGGAAAGTACCATCCTTCAGACCCCAACCCTCCAACAAATGGCAGGCGGAACAGACCTCATAGACCGCAATTCCACGCTCCTTATCGGCTTTCAGCAGCATAGCCTCGTCTTTCTCGCCACCGGCTACATTCCAGTCTTTGACATCCGTCGCCTGACCATCACCAGCAGCAAAAATACTGCCAGATATTGCAAGCCCTAAGGCTATCGTAACGGTCTTTAAGATAGGTTTAACATTCATCAGTCAACTCTCCGGCCCCGTTTGGGGAGTGTGTTCAACTCTCTTGTCGCCAGATTCAGCCAGCGTATTGGGAATCGGGAGCGCAGAGGCGCTCCCATTCAGGGGCGGCAGTGTGACACAGCGAATATTAGCACTCTTTGATATACATCAACTGGCGCATATCAGGTCAACAAAGCTTCTCCGGTGACAGAATATGAGATGATACTTATTGTGTGGCAAGCCAATCAGCAATGGATCTCATCTCCTCGTCCGAAACCAGTCCCATGACACCTTTCATCGCCGCGGTCTGGCCATTGTTGCGTGCACCCGATTTGATGTCTTTCATCTGGTTGAAAGCATAGTCGGCATTCTGCCCAGCCAATTTTGGATAGACCGGCATGATGGGAGTTTTGGCGTCTTTGCCATGGCAGGACCAGCAGGTCTTTGACTGAAACAGAGCGGCGCCGTCCGCGGCAAACGCATTAGCCGCCATACCCATCGAAATAAAACCAGCAAAAACAGTCAGGGAGATGGTTTTGAACTTAAACATACGAGTTTCCTCTCAATCTGATTAAACCTCAGCAGAAAATCCGACTCTACTATAAGGCAATAGTTTCAACATAACAGCGCGGACTTGCATTAACAATTGTTAAAACTCTTGAATTATTAAATAGTTCATTGAGGTCACGCAAAAAAGGGGGCCTCGAAAGACCCCCTTTTTACCTCTTTTTCAGGTTAAATAACCTCGAATCTATTTAACCTTTTTAGCTCCATGCTCTTCCAGGAAGGTCTTGGCGCGCAGGCCCATGTCCGCGGTCTTGACCTGGTACTGCCACCACTGGCCCGCCCAGAGCGTGGCGTTCTGATAGTCGCCCTTGCCGGCGAAGTCCTCTGACTTCTTCTTGGACTCCTCAGCAAACCCGAGCTGTTCGGTGGCATCTTCAACCAGGGCCACGACTTCCGGGAAGTCCTTGTAGTTGTGACTGGTAATGAAGCCCACCACGGAGTTGATGACGGCCTGGGTATCCACGTTGGTCTTGACCTGCTTGTCATAGTCCGCTTTGGTGTATTGCTGACCTTCCTGTATCTCACCAGCCTTGGCCTGATAGCCTTTCGGTTTGACCAGCAGATAGCCCTGCATCTCCAGATGGAGGGCCGAGCAGAACTCGGTGCAGTAGTAGGGATAGACACCCGCTTTGTCTGCTTTGAAGGTCGCAGAGACCGTCTTGCCGGGTTCAACTGACAGGTTCACATTCTGGCCGTACATGGCGAAACCGTGGGTCTCGTCCTCGGCACGTTCCAGGTTAGTGAGATGGATGGAGACAGTCTCGCCCTCTTCGACCTCAATGATCTCAGGTGTGATGTGCGAGCGAATCAGGGTACCGTAGACATGCACTACACCATCCTTACGCTCCACCTTTTCACGTCCGGCACGGGTCCTCCAGGGGGATTTCTTGTCGGAACGGCTATCCCAACCGGATTTATACCGCACCGCCGGTTTCAGCTTATCGGCCTTGATCGCCACCACATAGTGGGGTTCGCCCAGCGGCAGGGGCATGTCATACAGCAGTTGCATCTTGTCACCGCTGATATCGATCAGCTGATGGTTCTGCGGATGCAGCGGACCCACAGGATTAAAGCGGTCGATCGCCAATTTGTTCAGAGCTACCAGGTACTTGCCATCGGGAGAGACAGAGTCGCCCTCCATGGAGACCAGGTGGCCGATATTGTAGTGGATATGCAGTTGATCCAGCACCTTGCCTTCACAGTAGTCCCATTTGGTGACCATGGAATCCACATAGATGGAGGTGTAGACCACGCACTTTTTCGCATCATACTGGGTGTGCAATGGGCCGAGACCCACCTGCACCTGGGTATGCAGGGCATCCTTCATGGCGATAATCGGGATACCATAGGGGTCCTTGCCTTCGAATTTCTTATCCTTGATCGCCTTCTGGATTTTCTCGAAGCTGTAGACCCAGGCATGGCTGTCGAGCTTACCGGAGACGATGATGTGGGTGCCGTCCGGGCTCACATCCACACCATGCGGGCTCTTGGGCTCAGGGATCAGATAGAGCAGACCCTCTTTGACGGCCTGATCCATACCGATTAGATACATGCCCTTCTCTTTCTTGACCTTACCGGCCTTGACCAGCTGTTCGGCCTTTTTCCAGTTGGTCACATGCATGAAGTCGGTATCTTTCTGCGAGCAACCGGCCTCGAAGGGAGGGCGTCCCCGCTCGATGCCACCTACATAGCGTTCGGAACAGAAGGAGTTGGTGAAACCCCAGCCGTTGGAGGGCCCTTTACCCGCATCAGAGAGATCCTGACTGTAGGGAGGCAGCTCGAAGGTGATGGAGTTGGCCATATCGAGGCGGCCTTTCTCGTTATCGAACTTCCAGTAGGTCAGACCACCCCGGTATTTCTCGTTGAACTCCTCCAGTGGTACGAATTCGTCACTGAAGGGGGCGGCATACTGGGTCGCCTCCATCACATATTCTGTATTCGGGGTAACGAATGCGCCGCCATGCTCGGATTTGAAGAAGGGGTTGGCGACGATCTGCTTGGTCTCGAAATCGTGCAGATCGATAACGGCCACGCGCGGATTGGCCTTATCGTTGATGAACAGATAACGACCATCATACTCACCCGCCTTTTCCGAGAAGGCAGGGTGATGGGTGTCACCGAAATTGATGTCCTTGCCCTGAATCCGCCCGCCGGCCAGCACCGCCTTTGATTCATCATCAAAGCCGTAGCCCTGCCAGGGTTCCGGGGTAAACACACCGATGTACTTCAGGATACGCATGGACGGTATGCCGTAGACGATAACCTGGCCACTCTGCCCACCTGAGCTGAAGGCCAGGTACTCGTCACGGCCACCGGTTGGTGTGTAGGTCTTGGCTGCGGCCAACAGATCTTTCTGCGTCAGACCACGCTCCTTCATGACCTCCTCGAGTGTTGATTGAGACCAGGCATTGGATGCCATGCCCAGGCTGATACCCAACCCTATCGCCAACGCGGATACTCGTTTGAGACTCTTGTGCATTATTCCTCTTCCCCCCAAGATTGATAGAGTTACGTTATGCCCATGACAAAACGCATAGGAAATAATAGTCCTAAAATAGGTCAAATGACACATTGATCTGCGTCAAATCCCACATAATTTATTTTACTGATAGAAATAAAGAGTGACTTCAGACGCTTTTCCCGAACTTGGAATAATCCAGAAATCGGCCTGATTAACCAGGCTAACTAATTGTTAGCGAATAATTTTTTTCAATTCCAGGACCAATTGTTCAGCGGAGAGACCGTAGGCGAATTTTGTAATGAAACTTCCATCCGGCGCCAGCAGATAGAGGCTCGCCGAGTGATCCATCAGATAGAGTTCCGGGTCATCCCCTTCTGCTTCAACCTTTTCAAACTTCGCTTTATACAGTGCGGCAATGTTCTCAATCATTGGTTTTGAACCAGTCAGGCCGATCATCCGCTGATCAAAATACTCAACATAGTTGCGCATCACCTTAACGGTATCCCGCTCAGGATCGATAGTAATGAAATAGGGCTGTATGCGGTCCGCCGCGTCTCCCAACTGATCCAGCGCCAAGGAGACAATCTGCAAGGTGTTGGGGCAGATATCCGGGCAGTAGGTGTAACCGAAATAGAGCAGTTGGTATTTACCCCGCAGACTCTCTTCCGTCACCAGGCGGCCGTAGTGATCAGTGAGCATGAAACGGCCAAGCCCAATGCCGTCAGCAACCGGGGTATGCTCCTGTTGAGCCAGCAACCGCGTCTTTTCGGCGGCCTGCATATCGGCATTCAGGCAGCGCTTTATAGCGTCCGTAGTATGCTGCATCAGCTTGAAATAGAGATCCGGACCTGCTTGCCATTGCCTGCCCAGGACATCCAACTCGCCCAGATTGACCTGCTGGCCCCCAGTGAGAAGAGCCTGATGTTGCACAGGCATGCTGATATCCGTCAACAGACAGACCGCTTCACCGTTGTTGATGCGCTCTCGGACCTTGAGCAGTGACATGGCATCGGCCTGATGCCGCGGTGAAGCAGAGACCGTATCCAGTACCGTGAGTGCATAGGCTTGTTCGAAATATTGCAGCGTATCGTAGTACTGCACACTCAAACCGGCCTTGAGTCCCCGATAACCGTATTCTAACTCCCGATCGACCCGCGACAGCCGTTGCATCACTTTACGTCTGTTTTGGGTATAAAGATGTGCCCGTTTTGGATCTGCCTCCTGCAACAAGCGGGTAAGATCATTGAGCAGCAGGACCACATTACGGTTATCCATCCAGAAGAAGGGATCGCGCAGACTGTCATCGAACCTGGAAGGAAGCAGCTTCATCGATGGACTGGATAACAGTTCGACCACCTGAACCTGCGAGCCAAGTTCTCCGATGGGTCCCAGCAGCGAGCCCTCCAGTTCAGGACCTGTCCAGATCAGCAGATCAGCCTGTTCAAGGTTTGTCCTCTGCGGGCCGCTCAACTCGAATTCATAGGGTGTCTGAGCATCGCCGATTAACAGTTCAGGACCTTCCGCACCTTCCATCAATCCGGCCACGATGGAGTGAACCGGCTTGATGCTGACCACAACCTTGAACTGATCTGCCGCTTGTACACCCGGCAGACCCAACAGACACAGGAGCACCATCAGTAAGGAACGCTTGCAAGTCTCAGACAGCCGCATTTGGTTATACCTAGCTACTCTTTATTAAAAACGGCTTGCAGATTCCTGATCGCCTCATCAACCTGTTGAGCAAGGGTTGCCTGACTTGGGCAGGTGGCCTGCTCACTGATGAAATTCAAAAAGGATTTATGTGTCTCCTGATCGAAAAGCTCACCCAGTTGCCTCCTCTTCGGCAGATTCAACACCAGGGCTCTTTTCATTCTTTGTGTTTCACCCAATGCCCTACAGTGAAGTGCAACTCCGTTGAGTTCCCCCAGGCTTTTGATACTGCCTAGTTGTGTATCTGTGATTGCGAAACCCGCCGTCTGCCAGATACAGAGAGCCAGAAACAAGAGTGCATGGAGAGATGGTTTCAAAGAAACAGATAACTGTATTTCTCGCCCAGAACCGCATGATTCGTGCGTCCCTGCACGTTCTTCTGTTATCGGCATTTGTGAAATACCATACAAGGTGTTACTCGGCGATCTCAGGCATCGTGCGCGCCAGTCCCTTCAGATAGTCACGGAAATCCTCACCCAGTTCAGGGTGTTCCAGTCCATACTCAACTGTGGCCTCGAGGTAACCCAGCTTGTTACCACAATCATAGCGTTTACCTTTAACCCGGTAGGCGCGAACCTTTTCAAACTTGAGTAATTCAGCAATCGCGTCTGTCAGCTGAATTTCACCACCCGCTCCTTGACCAGTCTTTTTGATCATCTCAAAAATACGTGGCGTCAGGATGTACCGGCCGACAACGCCGAGATTTGATGGCGCATCTTCAGGTTTTGGCTTTTCCACCATGGAGGTGATGATGGCAGTCTCTCCGTCATCTTCCTCGATCTCAACGATCCCGTACTTCTGGGTCTCGTCATGGGGCACCTCTTCCACGAGTATCACGCTGCACTGATATTTTTCATCGACCTCCACCATCTGGGAGATAGCGCCCTGACCACCCTCGCCACGGATCAGGTCATCAGCCAGGATCACCGCAAAGGGCTCATTACCTACTACAGGTTCAGCGCAAAGCACCGCATGTCCCAACCCCAGTGCTTCCGATTGACGCAGGTAGACGCAGGATACATTTTCCGGGAGTACATTCTGCACCTTCTTTAACAGATCATGCTTACCCGCCTCCTTGAGTTCACTCTCCAGCTCATAGGCTTTATCGAAGTGGTCCGGTATGGATCGCTTGTTGCGCCCGGTGACAAAGATCAGAGAATCCACCCCTGCAGCCTCGGCCTCTTCAGCGGCGTACTGGATCAAGGGCTTGTCCACCACCGGCAGCATCTCCTTGGGGTTGGCTTTGGTGGCAGGTAAAAATCTTGTGCCTAATCCGGCCACAGGAAAGACGGCTTTTCGAATCTGACTACTCATTGCGACTCCATAAGCTGTTAATATTGGATCGATTACAGTGTCTACGCTTAAATTGGATCAGGTGGAACTGTATCAGGTCAGGTCGGCAATTTCTCCACTGATCCGCCTGAGGGCCTCGATAGGCTCACTCGCGCCTGTAACCGGTCTCCCAATAACCAGATGACTGGCGCCTGCCTTGACCGCGTCCGCCGGCGTCATCACCCGGCGCTGATCGTCCGCGACTGCATCCTTTGGCCTGACACCCGGTGTTACCAGCAGAAAGTCCGCTCCGATCCTTGCCCTGAGACCCGCGGCCTCCCGGGGTGAGCAGACCACGCCGTCCATGCCGGAACGGCTGGCCAGTTCCGCCAGACGCATGACATTCTCCGCCGGTTCTCCCTGAAAGCCAACCTCGGCAATATCCTCTGCAGAAAGGCTGGTCAGTATTGTCACCGCCACTAGAAGGGGCCGCTGCGAGCGCTGTTCCAATCGGTCCCGGGCCGCCTCCATCATGCGTCGCCCACCGGAAGCGTGCAGATTCATCATCCACACGCCCAGGTCAGCCGCCGCATCACAAGCTGCTGCGACCGTGTTTGGAATATCATGAAACTTGAGATCCAGAAAGATCTCGAAACCCCGACTTGATAGCTGTTCAATAAAGGTTGGACCCAGTCTGGTGAACATCTCCTTGCCTACTTTGAGCCGGCACAAAGAGGGTTCCAACTGCTCCACCAGATTCAATGCCTGTCGGGCATCGGGATAATCGAGTGCAACGATGATCCGGGGATTATTATCACTCACTGGTTAAGTCTCCTCATGCTGTTCAACCACTTGTATTTCGGATTATTTTTCAGTCCACATGACAACCCAATCCCTGCAAAGGCTTTATACTGCTCCAACTCTTGCAACTGGGACAATGCCAGTGGAGTTTTTTGGCGCCGAATCCACAATGATCACATTGGTAGGCTGGCTGACTCGAGATAAGATATTCCACGGCATGTTTCAACACATCGAGGGTTTCCTTTGGATGCTGGTCCTCTCTGTTGAGGTTCAGATTGATCAGTCTTCTCAGGACTTTCAGGTCGGGGTAGTCGACAAGATGTTGGAGAACGAAATTGACTGCAGACTCCTCGCCCTCCTCATCAATGATGAAGTCGCATAGCACCAGCATGACTTCAGAATTCCGGTAGCGTGCGTAGAGCGACTTGAGGTATGCATGGAGTTCACTACGCCGGCCTAATGAATATTTGCAGCTGAGCAACCGTGGCAGAATCTCCGGAATATATGCGGCGTCCTGTTGCTCAACTTTTTTATAACTCCGTATCGCCGCCACACAGTCCTCTCGTCGCTTCTCCATATCGCCCTGCAGGATAGTGGCCCTGACACTGTTGCGGTCGGCTGCTTGAGCCTTCTTGATATAATTTTCCGCCTTTTCGGTGTTCCCCAACTTGATTTCGCGTTGCGCCAGCTCACAGTAAAAATGTGAAATCAGCATTTTCAAGTTTGAACCGTTGCTGGAGGCGAGTTGCTCAGCCACTTCGAGACAGCGTTCCCACTCCTTCTCCCGTTGATAGATTTCCAGCAGATTAGTCAGCGCCTGTTCATTGTAAAGTTTGGTTTCGGTCAATTCGACGAAGAGATTTTCCGCCCTGTCGAACAGACCGGCGCGCATGTAATCCTGTCCCAGTTCAAGCAACGCCTGCGCCCTTTGTTCCCGGCTGAGAGAGGGTCGCGCGATCAGATTCTGGTGGATGCGGATGGCCCGATCCACCTCACCCCTGCGCCGAAAAAGGTTACCCAGGGCCAGGTGGGTCTCGACAGTGTCGCGGTCCACCTCCAGCATTTTGATAAAGATATCAATCGCCTTGTCCGGCTGCTCATTCAACAGATAATTAAGACCCTGAAAATAGGCCGGAGAGATGTCCTGCTGATGTTTTTGCTCCTTTTTGGCATGGCCACGCCTGGCAACCCACCAGCCAGATGCAGCCGCCACCGGCAGGAGAAGCAACAAAAACTCAATCATTGGGGCAAACCGCTGCTAAATGCCGTTTCATCGTATTCCCAGGCAGTACCGCAGACTCATTTATCCTGAAGTGGCAGATTGCGCAGATTCCTGAGCTCCTCATTCGCCAGCCTTTCACGCTGCCTCAAACTGGCATTCTCGCGCTTTAAACCGAGCACCATGCCAATTCCGGACAGGATGCCGATCACTACACCAGCCCCGAGAGCGATGGTAATCACCAGGGAAAGCGCTAGTGGCCGACTGTCAAAATAGTAATTAAAGATGACAGGCTCGGCATTGAGTACCGCAAAAACGGCGCCTAACATCATAATAATAAGAATAAAAAGAATTTTTATGATACGCATTGAGCGCCTCATTGTTCCCCAGCTCAGGACACCATTCTCGCCTACTCAACTCTGCTTTGAAACAGTTTTCATGCAGATCTGCGAATTCCCAGCCTTAGCGGTGTTAACTGTCATGCAGTCGACAGGATATCGAACACAATCTCACCCACGGAAGGAGGAAAATCGCTCTAACACGATACAAATATTGTCAGGGTTGATTTCCACATTCGCTTCGGCGCACCACTCCACAAGGATAGACGGTACAAACCCGGAGAATTATGAAGCGCCTTCCCAGCAGACCATAATCATGTGAATGCAGCAGTAGGATACCCCATGCAGCAGGCATCGAATAGATTCATTCCAGGCGAAAGGCTCCCAGACTGTGAACTAATGTAACTGGCGCCTATGCGTAATCATCCACAATCCCATCACCGGCCAATCGGGTGAGCTTGGCGTCTTGGGGGTCCCGCACCGTTGATTCCTGCATCCCGCTTCCGGCATGCAGCTCTCCCCCCGGCTCCTGATGCTTATTGGAATCTGAGCCTCCACCTTGACTCACATCCACATCAACCAGATTGAGATTGGCCTCACCGAACATCTCCCGCAAACGGGGTAATGCCGCTTCCAACGCTTCACGGGTCGGCAGCTGGGCTGCAATGAAGCTGACGCTGGCCTGGTCATTCTGCACCGAGATGCGAATCTCCAGCGGTCCCAGATGGGGTGGCGTCAGTTTCACTTCAGCGTTCTGTATATTGCTCCCGATCATCCATTGAATCCTTTCTCCAACCGCCTTGTCCCAGCCGGGCTGACCGACCGGCACATCTACCGGCAGGGTCAACTGAGCAGATCGGCCTGGGAGTGTACTATTCAAAGCCTGTACCGCTGTCAGACTGACCTGACCGGTCAACTCTGCCCCACTGCGCGGCTCAATGGCCTGAAGTATGCCTTCTGTGGATGGGGTGATAACGGATGAAATAGTGCTTCGGTCTGCTTGCCCGATGAGCTTTTCCACCAGCAACCCGGTTGGGGACTCTGGCAAAACCCCTGGTTTGATCATTTCAGATTGAGAGGATACTGTCTTCGCGAATTGGAACGGCAAAGGATTGCCACCTGGAGCGGACTGACCCGGCAGAATACTGCCGTTCAGCATTGGGTAGGGCGTCATCCCCTCACCCATTGGTAGAGCTACCGTCCAGCCCAATCCCGGAAGAGATTCACTCGCCGAGGATTCCAGCACTTCCTGCATGGCCTCTATAAAGGTGGAGCTCACAACCTGTCCTTCAGAATCAAGCGCTTGACTGGCCACTGAAGATTCCGCCGGTTGCGCCAGCGCCTTGGCCCCTTGAGTTGAAGGAATAAGAGGTAACTGAGACATACTGAAACCATCCTGTTATCTACTGAACTGACAGATAAAAAGCAGGAAGCGGGCCAATCCTTCGGTTGGAATTCCAGGATATCCAACAATCCCCAAAGGCCCCCGTTGCAGGGACCTGGTAGTCGTTTACAACAGATCGCCTTGACTGGCGCGACGCCAACTGGCCGAACTCAGATGCCAATCACTCCCTTCCAGCACCAGTTCAGCCTCCAGACGGATCAGGTCGCCTCGCCAGCTGGCCAGAGAATCAACAATCTCCGGTCGGTTGCCCGCCACCCCGGCATACAGCACAACCCTGGCTGCGGCATCACTTAACAGCGAGATCTCCCGTATCTGCTTGAGGACATGAATCGACTTGTTGCGCAGAAAATAGCCCATCAGCAATCTTTTCATGGCCTGATGATCACGGCCTGCGGCATCTGTATAGGTGGATGAGATCAGTTCTGCAGAATCACTCAGGGAGCGGCTCTCCACCGCCAATTCAGCGGTATCGAGCAGCGCCCTGATTTGCTCTTCGGGCGATTCTTGTGGATCACGGCTGCAACCTGCCAGCAGCACCAGGACCAACAGACAGAAACCGCTGTAGACCCAAGCAAATGACGAGTCGACCCTTGCCATTCAGGTCAGTTCAGATCCAGCACATCCTGCATGTTGAAGAAGCCATTCTCTCTAGCAGCGATCCAGCCGGCGGCGCGCACCGCGCCACGGGCAAAATTCATCCTGCTGGAGGCCTTGTGGGCAATCTCGACCCGCTCCCCTTCCAGGGCGAACCAGACGGAATGCTCACCCACCACGTCCCCGGCGCGAATGGTCTCGAAACCAATGGTCTTGGCATCCCGGACGCCGGTCTGGCCTTCGCGGCCATAGATCGCACATTCATTCAGATCCCGGCCCAGGGCATCCGCCATCACCCGCCCCATCTGCAGGGCGGTGCCGGAGGGGGCATCGACCTTATTCCGGTGGTGCGCCTCGATGACCTCGATATCGGCCTCATCCCCAAGCACTCGGGCGGCGATATCCAGCAACTTGAAACAGAGATTCACGCCTACACTCATGTTGGGCGCAAACACCACGCCGATTTCACCCGCGGCAGTCTCCAGGTCCTTGCGCTCCGTTTCGTTGAGCCCGGTGGTGCCGATGACCATCTTCTTTCCCGCACCTTTACAGAACTCCAGGTGCGCCATGGTAGCCGCGGGCGCGGTGAAGTCGATGACCACATCGAAATCTCCCAGCACCTTATCCAGCCGGTCGGCGATGATCACATCCAACTTACCGACACCGGCAACCAAGCCTGCATCCTGACCAATAAAATCACTGTCGGTCCGCTCAGTGGCAGCGCCCAATTCCAGACCTTGCGCCTCATTGACAGCCTTCACCAGGGCCCTGCCCATGCGCCCCGCCACGCCCACAATGGCTACTCTTGTCATGAAATCCTCCTCCAAATTTTAATTTCTAGCAGCTATAGACGCCAACCCTCGCAATGGATCAGTCGACTGGCTTAGGTTTAATTTTCGTAACTATCCAGATAGCAGAATGGACGAAAGACCGCTTAAAAACCCATGCCTTCGAAGAATTTTTTGACCCCGCCCACCCAGGTCGTCGACTGGGGACTGTGCTTGCCGCCGCCCTTCTTCATGCTCTCGTCCAGCTTGCGCAGCAGATCCTCCTGTTCACCAGTCAGCTTGACCGGCGTCTCCACCAGCACCCGGCACATCAGATCACCGATTGGCCCACCCCTGACGGGCTTCACACCCTTACCGCGCATGCGGAACATGCGCCCGGTCTGGGTGCCGGTGGGAATCTTCAGCATCACCTTGCCATCCAGGGTCGGCACCTCCAGCTCACCACCCAGCGCGGCGGTGGTGAAACTGATCGGTACCTCACAGAACAGATGACTGTCCTCGCGACTGAAAATATCATGGGACTTCACATTGACCTGTACATAGAGATCACCCGGCGGTCCGCCGTGTTCTCCCGCCTCCCCTTCACCGGCCAGACGGATGCGGTCTCCTGTATCCACCCCCGGCGGCACCTTGACCGACAGGGTCTTGTGCTCTTCCACCCGACCCTGTCCACGGCAGCTGGGACAGGGATCTGCGATCATCGTACCCTTGCCATGACAGCGCGGACAGGTTTGCTGAACGGAAAAGAAACCCTGCTGCATGCGTACCTGTCCATGCCCGCCACAGGTGTCACAGGTCTTGGGGCTGGTGCCTTTCTTGGCCCCTGAGCCACCACAGCTGTCACACTTGACCAGGCTTGGGACACGGATCTTCACGGTAGTGCCCGCCACCGCATCTTCCAGTGAAAGCTGCAGGTTATAGCGCAGGTCAGAGCCACGATTCGCCCGGGAACCGCCGCCGCCTCTACCGCCGCTAAAGATATCGCCAAACACGTCGCCGAAGATATCCGAGAAGTTGGCGCCGCCGCCGAACCCTCCCGGTCCACCAGCGCCCATGCTGGGATCGACCCCGGCGTGACCGAATTGATCGTAGGCAGCCCGTTTCTGTGCATCGGAGAGAATCTCATAGGCGGCCTTGGCCTCCTTGAAATTGACCTCGGCCTCGGCCGATTTGTCCCCTGTGTTCCGGTCGGGGTGATGTTTCATGGCAAGTCGCCGGTAAGCCTTCTTGATCTCGGCCTCACTGGCATTCTTGCTGACACCCAATACTTCGTAGTAGTCGCGTTTTGACATATTCTTTTAGCTTACCGTCATCAGACTCCAGGTTTCCAGAAGCAGGAAAACGTGTGGTCAAAACGATGACCACACGTTTCTTGATCAAGCCGGCAACTGGAGGTTACCAACCCATCACTTTTTATCGTCCTTAACCTCTTCGAATTCGGCATCGACCACATCGTCATCAGCCTTCGAACTGGAACCGCTATCCTGTGACCCGGCATCTTCAGCTGGAGCATCACCGGCCCCCGGCTGTGCCCCCTGCTGAGAATAGAGCCGTTCAGCCATCTTCGCAGAGGCATCTGTCAGCACCTTGGTCTTGGCTTCGATGGCATCCTTGTCGTCACCCTTCAGTGTCTCTTCCAGGTCCTTGATGGCGTTCTCTATAGCCTCTTTTTCACCGGCCTCCAGCTTGTCGTCACCCATTTCCTGTATCGATTTTCGGGTCGCATGAATCAGGGTATCCGCCTGGTTGCGGGTAGCTACCAGTTCATGGAACTTGCGATCCTCATCCGCGTGGGCCTCGGCATCCTTGACCATGCGATCGACCTCGCCGTCACTCAGACCGGAGGAGGCCTTGATCACGATGGATTGCTCCTTGCCGGTGGCCTTGTCCTTGGCGGACACATTCAGGATACCGTTGGCGTCGATATCGAAGCTCACCTCGACCTGTGGCACGCCACGGGGCGCCGGTGGAATATCGGTGAGGTCGAAACGGCCCAGTGATTTGTTCGCTGTAGCCTGATCACGTTCACCCTGCAACACATGCACGGTGACCGCAGTCTGATTATCGTCTGCGGTGGAGAAGACCTGCGAGGCGCTGGTCGGGATCGTGGTGTTCTTCTCGATCAGCTTGGTCATCACGCCACCCAGGGTCTCGATACCCAGGGAGAGCGGAGTCACGTCGAGCAGCAGCACGTCCTTCACCTCACCACCCAGCACACCGCCCTGGATCGCAGCGCCAATGGCGACCGCCTCATCCGGGTTGACATCCTTACGCGGCTCTTTGCCGAAGAAATTCATCACGGTCTCCTGGACCTTGGGCATACGGCTCTGGCCACCCACCAGGATCACCTCATCGATGTCGGAGGCCGAAACGCCCGCATCCTTCAATGCCATTCTGCAGGGCTCGATGGTGCGGGTCACCAGTTCATCCACCAGGGACTCCAACTTACCTCGGGTCAGCTTGATGCTCAGATGCTTGGGACCGGTCTGATCCGCCGTGATGTAGGGCAGGTTGATATCGGTCTGCTGACTGGAAGAGAGTTCCACCTTGGCCTTCTCCGCGCCCTCTTTCAGACGCTGCAGGGCCAGCGGATCGTTGCGCAGATCCACACCCTGATCCTTTTTGAACTCTGCCACCAGGAAATCGATGATGCGCATATCGAAATCTTCACCACCGAGGAAGGTGTCACCGTTGGTGGAGAGCACCTCGAACTGATGCTCCCCATCGATCTCGGCAATCTCGATGATCGAGATATCGAAGGTGCCGCCACCCAGGTCATAAACCGCCAGGGTCTGATCGCCACGCTTCTTGTCCATGCCGTAGGCCAGGGCCGCGGCGGTGGGCTCGTTGATGATGCGTTTCACATCCAGGCCGGCGATACGTCCGGCATCCTTGGTGGCCTGGCGCTGGGAGTCGTTGAAGTAGGCCGGTACGGTAATGACCGCTTCGGTCACAGTTTCACCCAGGTAGTCCTCAGCAGTCTTCTTCATCTTCTGCAGCACCTTGGCGGCGATCTCCGGCGGCGCCATCTTCTTGCCATTCACCTCGACCCAGGCATCGCCATTGTCCGCCTTGACGATCTTGTAGGGCACCATATCCACATCACGCTGCACCACATCGTCTTTGAACATGCGGCCGATCAGGCGCTTGATGGCAAACAGGGTATGGTCAGGATTGGTCACCGCCTGGCGCTTGGCGCTCTGACCAACCAGGATCTCTCCGTCATTGGCATAGGCGATGATGGAGGGAGTGGTGCGATCGCCTTCGCTATTCTCGATAACCTTGGTCTTGTCACCTTCCATCACTGCCACGCAGGAGTTGGTTGTGCCCAGGTCGATACCGATGATCTTACCCATGATTTGAGTTCTCCGAATTCTTATCTAATAAAGTGGTAATTCTTGCTAACTGCACCTGATGTGGGGGCAGCGATGATAAAGTTCAAGCCTGTTCATCGACGGAAGGCGCCGGCGCCTTGGATACCATCACCATGGCCGGGCGCATCAGACGGCTGTTCAGGATGTATCCCTTCTGCACCACCGCGACGATAGTATTGGGCTCCACATCATCCCGATCCTGCATCGCCATCGCTTGATGGAATTCCGGATTGAAGGGCTTGCCCATCGGATCGATCTGTTCAATGCCGTTCTTCTGCATGACGCTGGCGAGGAGCTTCAGGGTCAGTTCGGTCCCTTCACGCAGTTTGGTGACATCGGCACTCTCATCCAGCGCCGCCTGGTGGCCCAGTTCGAGACTGTCCCAGACCTGCAACAGGTCCTGGGAAAACTTATCCGTAGCAAATTTGTGTGCGTTCTCGAGATCCCTTTGAGTGCGTTTGCGCAGATTGTCCAGTTCCGCCTTGGCTCTGACCAGCTGGTTCCAGTGGTCATCCGCCTTGTTTCTCGCATCCTCCAACAGCTGAGTCAGATCCTCCGCCGGGGCCTCTGCACTTTCTGCAGCAGCCTCTTCAGGCGCGGCATCAATGGCTTCTGTTTCAGTAACCTCATCTTGGGGCTCTACCGGCTGTTCCGGTTGATCCTTATCCATCACTTCATTAACCTCGGATTGTTTTGTTAGGAATGATCTCAACCGCCGCAGGGCGGAATGAACAAACAGGTGGGGACGTTTATTGATTTTTCAAGGCCGCGCTCAAAATTTTTGCCGTGACATCGACGATCGGTATCACCCGCTCATAATGCATGCGTGTCGGGCCAATGACTCCCAGCATACCGACCACCTGGTCATCCACCTGGTAGGGCGCCGTGACCACCGAGCAACCATTCAATAGCTGATAGCCGGATTCATCACCGATGAAGATCTGTACACCCTGGGCATGCTGAAACTGGTCGAGCAGATGCAGGATTTCGCGTTTTTCGGTAAAGGCGTCAAATAACTTGCGCAGTCGTCCAAGGCTGGCGAGATCTGCGAATTCCATCAGATTGGTCTGGCCGGCAATCACACAATCCTCCTCCGACTCACTGACATCCACCACTTCACCCGCCATCTCCAGGGCCTGAGTCATGGTTTGGTCGAAATGTTCTCGCGCTTCATTCAGCTCATCCAGTACACGCTGGCGTACCGTATGCATGTCCTGTCCGGAAAAGGAGTGATTGAGAAAGTTGGCAGTCTGATCCAGTTCGCTCCGGGTAAAGTCGCGATGCGTATGCAGAATACGGTTATGGACTTCACCACAATCCGTCACCAGAATCGCCAACACCCGGTGGTTGGAGAGAGGCAGAAACTCAATCTGGCGAAACGAGGCGCGCTCACGCCGGGGCACCGTGACGATCCCGGCCATCTGCGTGACGCCGGACAACAGCTGAGATGCGGAAGCCAGCATCACTGCCGGATCGGAACTCTGCAATAGAGTATTGCGAATCCGTTCGACCTCCCGCGCCTTGAGATCCTCTACTGTGAGCAGCGAATCGATAAACATGCGGAAGCCCGTGACGGTGGGAATGCGCCCCGCGGAGGTGTGTGGAGAAGAGACCAATCCCAGATCCTCAAGATCGGCCATCACATTCCGGATGGTGGCGGGACTCAATTCCAGACCCGCATCCTTGGCCAGGGTGCGTGAACCTACGGGCTGACCGTCCCGGATATAACGTTCGATCAGCGCCTTGAGAAAGTGTTGCGCCCGTTCACTGACATTGCTTTCACTGATGTTTTTACTGCTAGACAATTCGGCTCCGTAATTCAGCTTTTAGCACTCTAACGTCCAGAGTGACAAAGAAGAGGGAAATTAGCAACTGGACCGGGTTCAGTCAAGCAGCTGGATACCTGGAATTGGTCTATATAGGATGCAAGTTCTTTATCAAGCTGTTTTTCCACTACAAAACCACCAGATACACCGAGGTACACGGTGATGCGGCTCAATGCATTGTTGCACTCCCTTGAATTAGATAAGCTAGTCAAACGGGCGGATGCCTGGCATCTGGCCGGTATACGGCGGCTGTACCCGGCAAAAATAGCTTGAAGGAGCACCAGCTTTGCCCATAATTGCTCAGACATGATCGATCTGACGTTTAGCCCCTGATAACAGCTTGCCGGAAACCTGATAAATGCCCACACCTTTCCAACGCATCGGACTCATCGGCAAGCATGGTGACCCTGCGGTAAAAGAGACGATACGCCAGCTCTGTGACTTCCTCGATGAACTGGGAAAGGATGTCCTGCTGGAAGACGCCACCTGCCTGCTGCTGGACAACCAACCGCTTCCCAGCACATCCGAGAGCGATCTGCCCTGCCGCAGTGATCTGGTCATCGTGGTGGGTGGGGATGGCACCATGTTGCACGCCGCCCGCTCTCTGGCGCTGCATGACACCCCCCTGCTCGGCATCAATCTGGGGCGTCTTGGCTTCCTCACCGATATCACCCCGGCTGAGATAAGACCCAAGCTGAATCAGATACTGGCCGGTCACTATGAGGAGGAAGAGCGCTTTCTGCTGCGTCTGAATATGGGTGACGAGTCGAAAATCAATGGCGGCATTCGCGCCTTCAACGACATCGTTCTGCACAAATGGAACATCGCCCGAATGATCGAATTCGAGACCTATATCAATGGCCAGCTGGTCAATAGTCAGCGGTCTGATGGCCTGATCGTATCAACGCCGACCGGATCTACCGCCTATGCCCTGTCAGGCGGTGGCCCGCTGATGTATCCATCCATGAATGCGCTGCTGCTGGTGCCGATCTGCCCGCACACCCTGAGTAACCGTCCCATCGTGGTGGACGGTGAAAGCGAGATCGAGATCCATCTGGCCAGAGAACATGCGGAGGGCGTACAACTGACCTGTGACGGCCAGGTGACCCTACCGGTGATGGAAGGAGAGATCATCCGTATCCGCAAGGATGAGAACCGGGTGCGCCTGATCCACCCCGAGGGCCACGATTACTACAATACCCTGCGCGCCAAACTGGGCTGGGGCAAATACCCGAATCTCTGATGCTGACCCAACTGCATATTCGTGATCTGGCCATCGTCTCAGCCCAGCAACTGGAACTCAGCCCTGGCCTGAGCGTGCTGACGGGCGAAACCGGGGCCGGCAAGTCGATCCTGATCGACGCCCTGGGTCTGGCCCTGGGTGACCGGGCGGACAACGGCATGATCCGCAGTGATTCGGATCGGGCGGAGGTCACCGCCGGATTCGACATCACAGACACTGCACAAGCCAGGACCTGGCTTGAAGAGCAGGCCCTGGACGAAGGCAATGACTGCCTGATTCGCCGCATCCTCTCTCGCGAGGGGCGTTCGCGAGCCTTCATCAATGGTCGTCCGGTGACCCTCCAGCAGGTCCAGGAACTGGGGAATATGCTGGTCGAGATCCATGGCCAGCACGCCCACCAATCTCTGCTGAGCCGCAATCACCAGCGTCAACTGCTGGATGCCTATGGTGACAATCGCGCCCTGGCAGAGCGGGTGACGGCCAGTTTCAAGCGTTTTCAAAAAGACCGGAAACAACTGCAAGCACTCAGCAACGCTGCGACAGAGCGCGCCTCCCGTCTTGACCTGATGAGGTTTCAGGCCAACGAACTGACAGCGCTGAATCTGCACCCGGCTGAACTGGAGACCCTGAACCAGGAGCATAGACGACTCAGCCATCTTGAGCAGTTACAGAGCGGCGCCGGGGAAATCCTGCTTGGCCTGGATGAGACCGAACCTTCAGTTCGCGGTCTGCTGGTAAAGCTCACGGATCAGCTAGGCTCTCTGCAAGAGATGGACAAGGTCCTGGAAGAACCACGGGAAATGCTGGATAACGCCCTGATCCAGGTCGACGAAGCCCTGTCTGTCCTGCGGGACTACCTTAGCGGGCTTGAACTCGACCCTGCGGGTCTGCAGGTGGTCGAACAACGTCTCGAGCTGATTCACGACCTGGCGCGCAAATACCGCATCAAACCGGCAGCACTGGCTGATCGGCTGCTCCAAATCGAGCAAGAACTGGAGCAATTGGAGAATGCCGACGAGACCCTGGAGGCCCTCGAAAACCAGGTCGCGGGGCAATGGGATGAGTTTCTCAAGCAGGCCCGCCAGCTCAGCACAAAACGCCAAAAAACCGGGCAGCGACTGAGCAAAGAGATCAGCCAGGCGATGCAGCAACTCGGCATGCCCGGCGGGGTTTTTGGCGTGGAACTCAGGCCGCTGGCAGAGGCAGAAGCGACCAAAGCCGGCCTGGAGCTGGTCGAGTTTATGGTCTCGGCCAATCCCGGCATGCCCATGCAACCCCTGAGTAAGGTGGCATCCGGCGGTGAACTTTCACGCATCAGCCTGGCGATTCAGGTAGCCACGATACGCTATGGCAAGACGCCCAGCCTGGTATTCGATGAAGTGGATGTGGGTATCGGCGGTGGGGTCGCGGAGATTGTCGGGCAGATGCTGCGCCAACTGGGAGACAGCCGGCAGATCCTCTGTGTCACCCACCTGCCCCAGGTAGCAGCTCAGGCGCTGCACCACCTACAGGTCAAAAAAAGCACTGCCGGGAATCAAACCCACACCCATATCACCCGCCTCGCTGAAGCCGAACGGGTGGCTGAAATTGCCCGTATGCTGGGCGGGGTGGAGATTACCGATCAGACCCTGGCCCATGCCTCGGAAATGATTGAGATGGCGGCGACAGCCGATTAAACAGGCCGGTCAATCCCTGCTCCGTCCGGGGCATTTGGGATCCATACAGCGCCCATAGATGATCAAGGAGTGCTCATCCATCTCGAAACCGCGCTCTTCAGCGATCTCTTTTTGGCGTTTTTCGATAGTCGCATCCATGAACTCCTCTACCTTGCCACAGTTCATGCAGACGATATGGTCATGATGCTCACCCCGGTCGAGTTCGAATACTGCGTGCCCGCCCTCGAAATTATGCCGGGTCACCAGCCCCGCCGCCTCAAACTGGGTCAATACCCGGTAGACCGTGGCCAGCCCGATCTCCTCATCATTCTCCAGCAACAGCTTGTAGACATCTTCGGCACTGACATGCCGCTGAGCACTCTTTTCAAGCAATTCAAGGATCTTGACACGTGGCAATGTGACTTTAAGTCCCGCCTTTCTGATCTCCTGATTATCCAATACCGCTCTCTCCGCCTTGATGGGTTTAACGTCCGTGCAGGAAAACCTGGTTGGACCACTGCTGATTAGGGTAGAATTTCCTGATGTCGCAGATTGTACTCAGAATAAAAAAGATTCTCATCTTACTTGTTGCAGGCTTATCCATCGGCCTTGCCGGTTGCTCAAGCTGGAGTGATTTCAGTATTGTGCACACGCCGGAGATCCAGCAGGGAAATATCATTACCCCGGAGATGGTAGCCGAGCTCAAGACAGGCATGTCCAAACGACAGGTGCGCTTTGTGCTTGGCACCCCGTTACTGGTGGATGTCTTTCACCAGGACCGCTGGGACTTCCTGTTCACCATGAAAAAGCGCAATGAGCCACTCGAGATCAAGCAGTTCAGCTTGTTCTTTGATGATGACACTCTGATCAGCTACCAGGGTGATATCCAGCCTGCAGAAGATATCGAGTCACTGAAAGATAAAAAAGAGATCGTGGTCAGTGTACCTGACTACGATGGTGACAAAGGCATTATCGAGCGAGCGCTGGGAGCGATCGGCATCGATTTGGATGATTGAGCATCGTTCCAGCATGTAGGATGCTGAGTTTGTCCACTGGACCAAGTCTGCTGCCTCTAAGGAAATGACTCACGGCCATCCCTGGCGCAACCTAGATAATCTTTTTTACCCCCGGCCCAGACATCCTGTCTGGTCGTGCAAAATGCTGCGAATGTCCACTGGACATTCGGTCATTTTGCACCCTTTTTCATTTGTTTGCCTTCGGCGGCGCGTTTCTTGCGCTGCTCTTTCGGGTCCGCTATCAGGGGACGGTAGATCTCCACCCGGTCACCTTCATTGAGTTTTACATCCGGCTTGGCTGCCTTGCCAAATATGCCGATCTTATTCTTGGTTAAATCTATTTCAGGAAATCGTTGCAGAATGCCGGATCTTTCCACCGCTTCCTTAGCCGTGATGCCCAGCTCGGCATCCACTTCCAGGATAACCTGTTCAGCGAGTCTACCGTAGGCCACTTCGACTCGTATCTTTCTCTCAGTCACGATAAACCTCATCCGCCCGTTTACAGAAGGACTCCACCAAGGTATTGGCGATGTGACCAAAGACCTTTCCAAAGGCCGCATCGATCAATTTGTTGGAGAATTCAAACTCAAGCACCAGTTCGACCTTGCTGGCGCCCTCCTTGAGCGCAGTGAAGACCCATCCACCCTCCAGTTTTCGGAACGGCCCGTCTCTCAGCACAATGTCCATGCGCTGATTTTTTACCAGGGCATTACAGGTGGAAAAACGCTGTTTGATGCCAATCCTGGAGACCTCCAGTTCACCGCAGATCTCCGTCTCGGTGCGGGAGATCTGCTTGCTGTCGCTACACCAGGGCAGAAATTCCGGGTAGGCTTCAAAGTCACTCACCAGATTGTACATCTGCGCAGCCGAGTGATGAACGAGCGCACTTTTTCTGACAGTTGGCATTTTCAGATGACCCCAACGGCGTTCAGAAAGACCAGCACAACAGCCAGCGGCGAAACAAACCGAATCAATACCCACCAGAGCCGATAGGTGAAGCCCCGCATGGCGAACTCGTCCTTACTCGACTGTGAGGTCATCACCCAACCGGCAAAGACAGCAATCAGCAGTCCACCCATCGGCAGCATGATATTGGCCGCCAGGTAGTCCAGCAGATCGAAGAAGGTCATGCCGAACAGCTTGTACTCATCGCCCGACCAGAAATTGAACGAAAAGACGCTGCCGAGCCCCAAAATCCAGGTCGTCAGTCCGACCCAGGCCGCGGCGCGGATACGACTCATCTTCCGGTTCTCAACCAACCAGGCCACCGCCGGCTCGATCAGCGAGATCGCCGAGGACCAGGCGGCAAACACCAGCAGCACGAAAAACAGCGTGCCAAACAACTGCCCCAGAGGCATCGCGCCGAAGGCGATGGGCAGGGTCTGGAAGATCAGACCCGGGCCGGCGCCGGGCTCGAGCCCGTTGGCGAACACGATGGGGAAGATGGCCATCCCCGCCACCAGCGCCACCAGGGTATCGAGAAATGCAATCAGGATGGCCGAACGGGCGATGGAGGTCTGCTTCGGCATATAGGAACCGTAGACCATGATCGCGCCCATCCCCAGGCTGAGGGTGAAGAAGGCATGACCCAGGGCAACCAGTATCGGACTGCCGCTGAGTTCGCACTGTTCGATGCCGGCCACGCTTTCACATTGGTAGAAGACGCGATTAAAATCGGGCTTAAAGAGAAACTCCAGACCTTGCATGAAGTACCCGGTATTCATGGCATAGCCGACCATCACGATGAGCAGCAAGAACAGCGCAGGCATCAGATAGGTGACCGCTTTTTCCAGGCCGGCGCGCACCCCGCGCGCCACCACCACCATACTCATCAGCATAAACAGGCTGTGCCAGGCCAACAAGCGTTCCGGATCGCCCACCAGATCGTTGAATACCGCCTGTACCCCGACGGTATCGATGCCGTTGAACACGCCGCTGGCCGACCGCAATACATAGGCCAGGGCCCAGCCGGCGATCACGCTGTAATAGGAGAGAATGAAAAACCCGGCCAGCACACCACTCCAACCCACGATGGACCAGGCCGCATTGGCCTTCTCTTCCTTTGCCAGACTTGCCATGGTATTGATCGGACTCTGACGTCCGCGCCGCCCCAGCATGATCTCCGCCATCATGATGGGTACGCCGATCGCAGCGATACAGACCAGATAGACCGCGACAAAGGCGCCACCACCGTGCTCACCCGCAATGTAAGGGAACTTCCAGATATTACCCAGGCCAACCGCAGACCCCGTCGCGGCTAGAATAAACACCAGCCGGGATGACCACTGACCGTGGATGGATGTCTTTTCTGTCATAATTCCTATCCTTAATCCCCTACCGAACCAATAAAATTCATCTATTTTCCGTAAATTTACCCGACATAACAAGGCAAGGCTGGCGGCGGCATCCGCTGCCGTTTAAAATGCGCCGATGGCAAAGAAATCAAAAAAAGCAAAATCCCCCGGTTCCACCATCGCCCTGAACAAAAAGGCCGGCCACGACTTCTTCATCGAAGAACGCTACGAGGCCGGCATTGCACTGCAGGGTTGGGAGGTCAAAAGCCTGCGTGAAGGCCGCGCCCAGATCAAGGAGAGCTACGTCACGATCAAGAATGGCGAGGCCTTTCTGTTCGGCGCACACATCGTGCCCCTCACAACTGCATCCACGCACATAACGACAGACCCCACCCGCACCCGTAAACTGCTGCTGCACCGCAGCCAGCTGAGCAAACTGATCGGGCTGGTGGAACGCAAGGGCTATACCCTGGTGCCCACTGCGATGTATTGGAAAAAGGGTTACGCCAAGCTGGAAATCGGTCTGGCCAAAGGCAAGAAACAGCATGACAAACGCGCCGATGACCGAGATCGGGACTGGAAGCGGGAGAAGGAACGCATGTTCAAAAAAGGCTGAGCAACCATGTGCTCAGAGATCTAAAATCCACAGATTGTCATCAGTTGATGGATCGTTCTCTGGCTGGCTTTCATCCTGGGAGCCCGCTCCACCCATGAGTTTATTCATCCTTTCCTCTGCCCGTACCTTTTCATTGCCGAGCAAGGTTTCCATACGGTCGCTCTTTTCGACATTACCTTTATTCCACTCGTCGGTCTGAAAATTGATGACCTTGGGAGTGATCAGGACAACGATCTCGGTCGCTGTCAGACTCTTGGAGCGATTCGAGAACAGCGCACCCAACCCGGGCAGATCACCTAAAAACGGGACCCCCTCCCGACTCTCGTTGGTGTTATGTTTAATCAACCCTCCCAGGAAGACCGTCTGTCCATCAGGCACCAGCATGCGGGTGGAGAGCTGAGTTGTGGTCTTGGAGGGGATGCCATCATCCGACACCGAGCCGTCACTCACTTCAGGATGGATATCGAGCAGAATCTTGCCCTGCCGGTCCACGGAAGGCGTCACTTTGAGAATGATGCCGGTTTCGAGGAATTCGATACTCTCCGAGGTCACCTGATTGATGGTCGTGGTGACACGAAACCCCAGACGGGTGCCGACCACAGTCTCAGCGGTTCTATCCTCCATGGCCAATAGTTTGGGCGTCGACAGAGTCCGTAGGCGGCCCCGTTCCTTCAACGCGTTCAGTGCAATCTCTATATTCGGACTCAGGTACTGGAAGAACAGCCCCGGATTGGTGGGACTGGCCAGATTCTGAATCCCGAAACTGCCTGACCCATCGCTGTTGGTGAAAAACTTGCTCCAGTCCAGACCAAAGGACTCACTGTCAGTCAGGGTCACTTCGAGAATCTTCGCCTCGATCAGGATCTGTTTCGGCTCGCGATCGATCTCGGACAACAGGGATTCTATCTGCGCCACGTAGCCCGGCTGATCTTCCACAATCAACAGGCCCCGGTCATTGAGGGTGGTAATCTTGCCAAAACTGGAGAGATAATCCTTCAGGATGTTTTCAACCTGTGAAGGTTTCGTGTACTGAATCTTGAATGAACGCACCACTGTCAGACCGGAACGGTTGTACTTGCCCACCTCATCACGCTCAACAATGAAATAGCTCCCATTGCGCTCTTCAACCGCATAACCCGCCGCATCGCTGATCGATTTGATCGCATCCACCACATCCATGTCATACAGATTGATCGATATCTTCCCCCCAACACCGTCCGCCACAAAGATATTCAGCCGCTGCTGTTTGGACAGCATACGCATCACTTTCTGGATCTCGACATCCTCGAGAGAGATTGAAATCTTTTTACCCTCCGCCTGCGGGGATAAGGGCAGGATTACCAGCAACAGGAAAAGGCAGGCCCTAAGTCCAATAGAAAATTGTCTGTTTTTATATGTGTTATTCAACATCCTCTCCACTACCAACCAGTACAAAGATATGCCGCTTGCCCTTCTTCGTGAAGACTGCGCGCCCTTCTTCCACGGCCAACAGACGATAGCCTTCGATCTTCTCCCCGATACCCAGCATCTCACCCTCGACAATCACCAGCGGTGTAGAATCGGAAACCAGGGTGGCGGTCAGCTGCAGTTCAACGGGTTGCCCTATCTTCTCTTCCCGTTTGACTGGTTTGTTTGCCGGCGCTGCCAGCATCGCCGGCCTGGAGAAAGGATTATTGACGAGCGCGATGGATGCGCCTCCGGCAAACAGATTACCGACTCCTCCCAACATCAACAGCAACAGACTTACTCCTGAGTGCTGAACAGAAATCATGACTGCACCATGCGGTAGGAGACCATGGTCAGAACAATCTTAAGCTTCGGGTCGGACAAGCCACGCCCTTGAGGCTGGATTTCATATTTCTTGATCACGATGAACCCCAGCTCTTCGCCGATGGTGCGCAGCCAGGTAAAGAAATCGAAATAGGCGGCATGGATCTCCACCTCGAACAGGCTCTCCTGAAACATCTGCACCTTCTGCCCATCACCCGGTTTTACCCTGATCAGTTCCACACCCGTGTCCCAGGAGACCTTCTGCAGGCGCCCGATAATATAGGACTCCATCTGTTTTGCAGGCAGATCCGCCATGTCGCCATGCAGCTGCCGCGCCAGACTTTGCACCTCAGACTGCGCCTTGCCGAGCTGCTGATCCAGGCCTTCGCTGCTGTTGACCACACCCTGCAGTACACTGTGGCTCTCAGTGACCGCATTGAAGGCCTTTAACTGCGGCCACAACAGATAGGTAATCTGCACCACACCGATCAGCAACACGACGGCGCCCAACATCATGGCGACTATCCGCGGTTCTGCGGATTCAAAGAAATCCTGCATCAGCCATTCACCCCGTACTCACCATCCGCCACCAGGATATCGAGGCTGAAATTGACCAGCTTGTGATTATTGACATTGACCTGTTCGGTCTTGACCACCCGTACACGCTGGATCACCGGCTGATCGATCAGGTTTGAGACAAAGCCCGACAGGGCGGCATGATCCAGGGCTTGTCCCTGAATCGTCATGTGTGTCTCAATCTTCCAGGCCTCCTCTGTATTGGCTGCGCCAGCCTGGATAACAATAAAGTAACCGGTATTGACCTCATTTGGAGCCTTATCGGTCGCGGTCCCGGCGCGGCGGAATTTCCAGTTGGTAAACCACACATTTCCCACCGAGATCGCCCTGTCCACGGTCAGGAACATCTGCTCTGCGGCAGAACCACTGCGCAGCCCCGCCAGCAGAGCCAACTGCTGGGTCAGGTCCTTTTTACGGGCAGTGAGCTTTTCCAGGTCGCTGCGCTGCTGGGACGAGATCGCCTTCTGTGACTGCAATTGCTTCAATTCCAGATCGATCTGCCCGGTTTGATTTTTCAGATACACAAAGGCCGCGACAATGGCAATCGTCAGCAGCACCAGAGACACCAGGGATTGCTTCACCCAGCGGCTGAACAGTAGCCGCTTCCGATAGACTTCAGGAATCAGGTCGATCTCACTCATGTCCCGATATACCCCGAAGCGCCAGCCCAGTGGCAATCGCCAGCTCCGGAATCCGCTCCATCCAGCCGCCTTCGCTGGTCTGATCCTCGAATATCTCCGAAAAGCCCGGCTGACTGGTGGACAGGGGAATATTGATCAAATCGTGCAGCAGTGAATCCGCCCCGGACCAGCGCGCGATGCTCCCAAGCAGACAAATCCGGCTCACCGGACTACCATGAGTCTCGGAAGCGGTAAAGATCAACACCCGTTTGATCTCCTCGACCAACTTGATGAAACTGGGCTTAATTATTTCCAACAGCGTTTGGGAAATATCCTCTCCATCGATCGAACTGAGCATCTCCTGAGCCGTCGCGGTTTTTTCAAAGCCATGGTGCAGCATCAGATCCCGGCAGACATCCACCGGCAACTCCAGGGCACTGGACAGGTTCTCCACCAGCATCTGTTCACCAAACGAGACCGGTTGATCAAACAGCAGACGCCGGCCGGAGATGATGGTCAAATAACTTTTGCTGATTCCCGCATTGATCACGAGAATCGTCTCTGCATCCTTGCCGTTATAAAGTGAACAAATCAGCCGCCTCAATGCTGCCGGACCTATATCCAGGGCATCCACTACCAAGCCGGATCGGTGCAGGGCCTCGAGATAGCTCATCACATCATCCCGCTGGGCGATGGCGGCCAGCACCAGGTGTTCTTCATCACCGGGATTGGAACGCACCGGCAGATAGTCGATCAGGTAATCACCCAGCTCCCCATCCAACCGGGCGCCCAGCATCTTGAGAATCTCTTCGTCCACACTCTGGGTATTGGATCTGTAGGTCACTGGGGTGATCTTCAACTCATCGGCCGGCATCACCGCCACCACCTTTCTGCCGGTGAATGCGTTTTTTTTCAGCGCCTGTGACAACTGCTTCTTCAAAATCTTCGGTGACGACAGCAACTCTTTTCGGCTGCCGGAATATGCGATTGAAGCCTTGGCAACTACTGAATAGCGATTGCCCGCCTGGGTCTTCAATTGACAGAGATTTATCGAATCCATACCGAAATCCAGGCCGATGGGACCCAGCCTCTCGGTCTTCGCCGGGGAAGGTGACAGCTTATCCAGAATATCGCTGACGCTTAACATGGCTCAGACGCCCACCGTTGCGACAACCCTGCCGGACCGGGCATCCTGCCCCTTGGTCTGCTTGGCCTGATAAAGCGCCTTGTCCGCCTGCCGATAGATCACATCCAGTGATTGGCCGGATTCAGGCTGGATAGAGACCAGACCCACACTCACTTGTACCGGCCAGTGAGAATCGTCAGACAACAGCTGCGGAGCAGTTCGCAAATTGGCTGCGGCTTGCTCCACCACAGCCATAGGATCGGCGCAGGACAGAATCAACAGGGTCTCATGCTCGAAGCGGCCCTGTACGCTCAGGGTCGAGAGGGTAAACAGGGCATAGATCAGGGTGACAATGAGCAAGGCCTCGCGCAGCCCCCAGGGCACCAGTGGCATCACCAGAAAAAGAAACACGACACTGGCGAACAACGCAGAGTTGAAAGTGCCGCTGTAATGCGCCAGCAGCACGAAGGCCACCCCATTGACCACCAGCAGGGTGATGCCCAACAGATAGAGAATCCTGGCTTCCTCAACCGCATGAGCGGAGATCGCCACATGGATCGATAAGGCCGCCAGTACTAAGCAGGAATAGACATAGATCGACTCATAGCCGAGGATCGCGTAGACAATGGCGGATGAAACCAGCAGTAAGAGCAATACCAAACCCAGCATCACTACACCCCGGCGGGTGTCCGCGAACATCTTGGATTCGGAATATTCGGATAATGCCTTGTCATCAAAGCGGGTCAATGACCAAAGCTCGACCAACCCAAACGATGATTTACTAAAATTCGCCATTGCTATCTGTAGCGCCTCATGGTGCTTTTTATATCGATAGAACTATCGGCTGAGGACGGGGATTCTTTAAGGACAGCAATCTGGATGAAGGTCGGTGTGATCCGGATAACCTACTGATTAAATTGAACTATCATTATTAATGGTGGACCGGCGCAGTAAATAACCTGCTCACCAGACAGCTTAAATCAGGCTGTGGCCTGACCCAGGCTGGGAAAGATCAGATTCATTACGGCAGAGAGCTGTTGATCCACCCTCTCAGGCAGGTCGCCACACTGCTCCGCAGTGAGACCGGTCACCTGCCAGACAGCCGATGACAGCTTCACGAGACACGCCTCGACATCACGCTCGTCCTGTACCGCATCCGTGATGGCGGCGGCAATATGCAGCAATGCCGTCAACAACTGGAACTCCTCCGCCACCGCAGGCTCGACATGGAACTCGATCGGCTCCCACAGGCTGCGAGGCAGATTCCATTGTCGCAGCAGGGCGCCACCAACCTTGGCGTAATCGATACCAAGCAGCACCTGTTCCACTTTAAAAAGTGGCACACCCTGCTTGCTTGAATGTTGCATGGCCTGCTGGGCCTGCTCAGGCGCCGTCTGAAACATGATTAAATGTCCAATATCCCGCAGCAGACCGGCGACGAACAGGCGCTCGCCATCCAGTACATTGCACTTCGCCGCCAGCTCCTTGCAGGCGATGGCGCAGTAGACGCTCTTTTTCCAGAAGCGCTCCATATCCATCACCTGATTGGACATGCCGTCGAAGGTCTGAGCAACCGAGGAGGCCAGCACCAGATCATGTACCTGTTGAGTGCCCAGCATACTGACCGCCCGATTTACCGTGTCGATCTTGGCCGCCAGGCCGAAATAGGCGCTGTTCACCAGACGCAGCAATCGCGTAGTCGCCGCGGGATCATGACTGATCACTTCCGCCACATCCCCCATGCAGAATTCCGGATCATCCAGCACATCCTTGAGCCTCAGATAGACATCCGGCAGCGAAATCAACTTGGTATTGGCTGTGACCTTTTCCCAAATGGTTGGCATAATGAGATTCCTAAATGACGTCCAATCGCTCTTCCTATCGGCAAACCCGAGCAAAACTAGAGGAGTTTCCCGTCATGTATTCACAGTATGTATGGCGCACTGTGTGTGCTGCGCAGCATAACCCCTTGGGGTGCACCATATAATATCAGGGGCTGCACTGAATCTGAATATTGTCTAACCAAAGGTAGTCTGAAGGCCCCATGAACTTGGAGGTAATGATGCGCAGCACAGCATTGTCAGAGATGTAAGCGCTGATATCCGTACTGTACGGTTTGTAGGCGTCCTCGCTTACCGGCCCTGCAAAGCGCACGACTTCACTCCAAGGCCCGCTTGTACCTGTGGTCGACATCTGCACTGAGGCATAATCAGTGCTCTTATCCAGTCCATAGGGTTTATAGTCAAAGGATAAGGTTGCCGTTTGAGCGCCACTCAGATCCAACGCGCGCATGACACCTTCGCCGCCACTATCGTTATCGCGCACGAACAGCTGATAGGTCGGCATCTCCGGGATCTCATACAAATCGGCAAACACCTGCTCATCACCATCGGTTGGACCGTCGGATTCGTTGATCTCCTGCCAATCACCGGTCCAACTCAGGCTGCCGTCGTTACCGGAATATACCGGGTTATTGAACTCATCACGGAAGGCGCCGTTGCAGGGCTCGACAACCGGACCTGAACCACCACCCGCTACCGGCGGCACCAGTGCCGCGTCCACCACCACGATGCCTCGCGGACGATTCAATCCGATCGCCACATCCTCAATGGTTGTACCGTCAAGACTGGCGCGCTGAATCTTGCTGGCGTCAGCTGCCGCCCAGTAGAGTTTTCCGTTAGCAGAATCTACCGCCAGATCCTGTGGCGCCAGCAAACCGCTGACCACGACTTCCACCCCTGAACCATCCAGATTGGCACGTCGGATACTGTCCCCTACAGCACCGTCACTCCAGTAGATTTTACCGGCCGCCAGATCGAGGGCGCTACCTATGGGATTACCCTGTCCTGTAACCAGTTGCACATAACCACTGCCATCAAAATTCCCCCGGGATACGGCCCCACCATCATAATCCGGAAAATAGATCTGTCCAGCACCGGTATCGAGGGACAAATAGGCTGGACGCCCTGAAGCGGTCAACACAATTTCACGCCCGCTGCCATCCAGATTGGTGCGGGATATGTCATTGAATGTGAGATTATTCCAATAGACCTTGCCGGCCGTCGTATCGAGTTTCACATCAAAAACAGCGCTCAAATCGGTAAAAACGACTTCGATATCGGTACCATCCAGATTTGAACGTTTGATCTGACCAGACCCGTTGGTCCAGTAGAGCTTACCGGCACTGGTATCGATCGCGAGACCGGTGGGCGCATTCAGGCCGGTCAGCACATCCTCGATATTCGAGCCATCTTCATCGGATCGTTGAATCTTGTTTGCCAGATCGTCGGTCCAGTAGATCACCGAAGGGCTTGCTCCAGACGGACAGAAAGTCACCCGCAACTTTGGCGCCCCTGAAGGCAAGCCGTCGTAGCTCTCCGGGATTCGTCTGCCCGTGCCGCTGATGATGATAGCCAGCGCGTTTCCGCTCGACCATCCGGGTCGATCGACTATCTCCTGCACCGCGGCAGCCACGTCGGGGGTCGAATGCACCTCACCGACGCTGTTCCACGGTGGCACGTCACTCCATGGCGTCAACGCGCTGGTCGTAGGGCGGTCGATAATGTTGTGGTAAGTCCAGGCGAACTCAGCGGCATTGTCACTCGCCTCGCCTTTAATGATGAGATTCGTGTCCCCACTCGTGGTTTCGTCCACGGTGAAATCGACGTAGGCTTCGATGATTTCAGAACCTCGGGAGATGGTTACATTCTGGAAGCGCATACCGACCACTTGATCCCCATCCGAGGTGTTGCCCAGCTCCAGGTCGTCGCTTGCGAGTACCGGCTGATCGGCGCTCAACGGTTCCTCCCCGTCATCATGGCTGGCGATGACCGAAATTTCCAGCGTCTGTGGGTTGCTGCAACTGCCGATACCCTCACTGCCCCACTGAATGGCCCGCTGCACGAGTAGCCGGCCGTTGTTGTTGAGATATTCCCAGTTGAAGGCACTGTTTCTGCCGATGGGTAGGGAGACACGCCTGCCAGTGGCGGTGCCGTCTCCATTGTAAGTAGCCCCTTGATAAACCTCCGCGCCAACATCGAGGACGACCAGGCTGCCCTGCCCACCCCAATCCGCCAATGTCTGCAGCCCAGGAGCCAAAGTGCCGCTGACACTGAGTCCATCCATGTCCGCAGAATAGATGGGTAATGCTCCCAGAGGAAGCAGTTCGGTGATGTAGTGACTGCTGTCGATCACAGAGAGGCTTCTGCCCACCGAGTTGGTGCTACCCGGAGCAATAGCCAGATTATCGTTCTGCCCCCCCTTCTCATTGAGCACCCCCTTGGTGGTAGCGGCCAGCTTGTCACCCAATGTCCAGTCACTGACCGTTTCCGAAATATAAGCCACATCATTGTTTGCTAAGGCAGCATCGATGGTTGGCTGATCACTATCGTCATCGATCAGCGAGACCATGTAGCCCCAGTCTTCGAAGAGCGAACGCTTGTAAGCATCGCCGGGATCGACATTGAGCGCATCGCCCACCACCAGCAGGACTTTACCGGATCCCTGGGGAGCGATACAGGCGACGCCACATTCACAGGTGTAGGTGACGGTCAGTTTGGGGCGGTTCGCCGCTGTGGCGCTGTCGCTGCTGGCAAAGCCGTTCTGCAGAGTGCCCTGGGGAACCACCAGGATGAGGCCATCGTTGGCATGCATGTCTGTAACCCAACCCTCTACCAGATTGGTCACGTCCAGCGCGTAGAAAAGGTCTGTCGCTGGGCCGACGACGCCGGTCGTAACCGGGACTGGATCAAAGTCTCCGCCAGCTGTGGACCATGCCGTCCCGGACTGGCGCTCATCCCAGGACGCGCTATCCTCCAACCAGGACGCACTTACACGATGCACATCGACGGAGAAGGGATCGCCGCTGCTCTGTTCCAGGTACAGGCCAAGGCTCGCCGCCTGGATATGGGCTCCAGCTGGGATGAGGCTGAGATCAAACGACAGCAATGGACGCATGGCGTTAAAGCCACTTTCGTCCCTGATGGTCAAGCTGGTGCTCGCACCGTTGGGGTTGCTGTTAAACAATTGGTCCAGAAATGTGTCTCTGCCCTCTGTCGCGTCGGGTTGGAGTTCCAGGGTGTTAAGCGCCGCCTGGTAGAGCACCAGGTCTTCCCTCGTCATGCCGCGGGCCACGCCATTGGTCAGGGTGCCCTGAGCGGCGATGGAGGCGCGATTGGAGAGCGTGCCGTCTGATATCTTTATCTCGAGCAGCGGGTGCTGACTGGTATTGCCATACTCCTTGCTGGTGAATTGGGCCAGGTCATTTATCCACGTGGTCTTCAGCATGATGCCCTGATTGGCCGTCGTGCCGTTGATCCAGCCCTGCACCAGCGATGTGATATTGACCGACACGTACTCTCCCACCGGCGAACCCGTGGGTATGGAGGCAAGGGTTGAGCTGTCGTGACTGGCGTTGATGTTGTCCCAGTTGACGGTCGATTCGGTCCAGTCCGCAGTGACCTGGTGTGCAGTGACAGGCGCCGAGTCATTGGAATCTACGACAAATAGCTTGGCCACGGCGGAGACCACCAGGGCGCCGGGCGCGATACCCGCGCTTGCGATATCGAAGCGGTACAGGGTGCGTTGGGTGGAACTCGGCATAAAGCGGAAAAAAGTACTGAGCTGGGCATCGTTGCCGTAGTTCTGGGTGGGTGTATCACTCTTGATCCAGGCATCGTCGCTGACCGGCACACTGTAGCTGGTGATCTGCCCGCCGGCATTGTTGGGAGTGATGGTGGCGGAGTAGCTATGGTTGCCGAATGTCTGGCCTGAAATGTCGGTGTAAGGACCACAGCCGGCCTGTTTAACCTGCCATTGAGCGTGCCTCAACCCCGCCTCTGCCACAAAACGGGCCTGCGCTGCCTCCAGCTCATTGCTGATGCTTTTGCTCCCCATGCTGCTCTCATGATTCATCATGAAGGCGATGGTTGCCACCAGGGCTACGGTGAGCATCACCGGGAGCATGATATAGCCATGCTGCTTCAGACCGGCGCTTCTCACAATGCCCCTCCCAACCTGACCTGGGTCTGCAGACTGATCACTTCCCCGCCGAGCGGGCTGGTGAGTTCCAGGGTCAAATCAACGAGCTGGGAGCGCTGATTGGATTGCAGAATACGCTCCACGCGAAAACGGGTGACATGCTCGGCAATGGTGTTGATCACGAAATCGCCACCCGTCACCATACTGTCGCCGTTGGTGTCCCAAGGCACCGGCATGCGCTCTTTCAAAACCCCGCTCTCGAGATAGAACACCAGCGAGTCATACCAATCTTCGTCGCTCAGGCCGTCCTCATCGTCGTCGTTCTTGTTGGCTTCGTCGACGTTGCCATCCCCGTCATCGTCGACACCCATAACACCAGATTGCCCGTCATCGTTTTGATCCGATTTCAGGTCCTCGTCGATATTGCCGTCGCCGTCGTCGTCCAAACCGTTCAAGCTCTCATCGGTCGCTACATCGTCTTCGTCGTTGTCTGAGAGTGGGTCGGCAGCGGCGGAATCGTCCACGCTACCGTCACCATTGTCGTCGATCAGCGCAATGCCGGGTGCGCCATCGAAGTTGTTGTCGGCATGCAGATCTTCATCGATCAAGCCGTCGCCATCGTTGTCGGCATCGGGCACGCCATCGACGTTCTGGTCGACAGTGGCTGGCAATGACACCGCCAGCACCGCCGTCGCCAGGGTGCTGTCGCCGATGGGTGGGGAAGCCGGTAGCGTTTCTTCCCGAACGTTCTCAGGCCAGTTTGTATTGGAGTTATCGCTCAACGGCAACAGAAGATGCCGGCTGTGAGAGACCGCCCGCACCATGCGCTGCATCGCGAAGCCGGCTTGCCGGGAAAGCTCATTGGTTTGGTGCGTGACTTCATGGATCTGCAGCGCCTGGCCCACCACCCCGGAAAGCCCCGCCACCAGCAGCGCAGCGATAGTCAGCGCCAGGAGCAGTTCCACGTAGGTGAAGCCCCGGGTATGCGCAGCAGCGTCACTCATCTGTTTGCTTTTCTTAGTCAAGGGTGAGGGTTTGCAGCGACTCGTCAGCGCCTTCGATCTGCACCCGCACCCAGAGCAGACCCGGATCGGCGCCGGTAAAGGGGGCGTCGTCGGCGTCGGCGTTATCCCCGTCATAGCGGGCCAGATAGACCAGACGCCGCCAGTCGGACCCGGCGGCATCAGAATAGGTATCGATGACCACGCCAGACCCGCCTGCAGCATCAGCCGCCTGCTCCAGTTCCGTAAACGGCTGTGCCAGCACCTCTTCCAGCTTGCCGGTCAAGCGCAGGTGGTTATCGACCCGGGTAGCATGCACCTCGCTGCCCAGTATTCCGTTGTGCAGTGATTCGAGGGCCGGCACCAGCAGGATGGCGATAAGGAAGGTGGAAACCAATACCTCTGTATAGGAAAAACCGCCAACGGACCGATGCACAGAAAGTTGTCTTTTCATTGCACCTGCACCCGACCGGTAATCGGCTGGATGGCGACAGACCGGATTTGATCTCCATAGGTCAGATTAATGTCACCGCTTGTGAATCGGCTCAGCACACCATCCGCCACCCATACCGGCACTCCCGCACCAGTGAAATGGAGATATTTCTTCGTTCCAATCACGCCATCGAAGGAAAACGGCTCAGTAGTACTGGCGAATTGTACGTTCCGGGTGGCGCTGCCCTTGCCGAGCCACAGGTCATAGGGCTGTTTGCTGATTGGGTGATAGAGGGTCTGCGCATTGCCAAAAGGGCTGGCGGTCAGATCCACCTTGAAAACCATAATATCCTTGCCCAGAGAGTCAGCGTCATCGGTGTCGACCAGCACTGCATGAATCTCACCGGTGCGCATCGATTCACTGCGGGCATAGCGGATCGCCTCGGCAATGGTGTGCGCCGCCAGTTCGAGCTTTTGTGGATCTGTAGAGGAAAAGTTGGGGATCACCACGATTGCGGTGATCCCCAAGATGGCAATAACGACTGTCAGTTCAATCAGGCTAAGACCGGTCTCTTTCCGCATGGGAGCAACATGAATCCGGATGCCTGCCGAATCTCAACCCGATGCCTGTCAATGTTTATCGTAAGCAACCCCGTCCGGATCAAGTGTCGTGTCGTTGGCGATAAATTTACCGGTGGTGTTATCGTACTTCCAACCCAGGTTGACGTTGTCTCCATTCATATTCAAATCACCAGCAGTGACAACTGCAAAGGTGCCGACACCGGTTACCGGATTATCCGGCAGGTCTCTCTTTTTCAGATAGGGGCCATATTTGTGATTTGTGTCTTTCGTGCTACAGGCCATACCATTGGTGGCCGTATACATGGACATTTGATCCTGGAAAGTCAGCGCTTCGTTACCCAACCCACCGTCACCAGTACCAGCCGTGCCTGCACAGGCATAGGTGGATACTGCGGTTACCTTCCCAGGATAGGAACTGTGCTGTTGGTAGTAGAGATCGATAGCGCCTCGCATATTGGATAATGTCGTATCCAGCGATGATATCTTTGCATCATCCGTTGAAGAGGCAAATTGCGGCACCACGATGGCTGCCAATAGCGCCAAGATAATCACAACAATCAACAGTTCCACTAAGGTAAAGCCCTGTTGTGCCATTTTGTGTACCCGATTCATTCCCAACCTCATGTGTTCTAGTTATGAAGATACCAAGCCGTTACTCTTGAGATTTTGTATCGGCAAATCCGTAAATTCCTTTAACAAATCATCGATAAAAATTCGCCTTATCCAACCGCCCGCGACAGCTTGAAAATCGGCAGGATCAGCGAACTGACCAGCACACCGACCACCACCCCCATGACGAGTAACATGACCGGTTCCGCCAATTTCGAGAGGGTCTTGAGCCGGTTGGAAAGTTCCCGCTCATAAAAATCGGACAATCTGGCCATAACCTTGGCCAGGTTGCCTGTCTCTTCACCCGTTGAGATCATCTGTTCCACTATCGGGGGAATGAATCCGGCCTCTTTAAAACCTACGGCGATGCCCTCGCCTGCCTCGACACGCTGCTCGACCCGGCCGATAAAATCCTGAAACAACCGGTTGGGCACCACATCCTTGCAGGCATGCAGGGTATCCATGATGCCGACCCCATTGCTCAACGATAGACTTAGGACACGTAACGCCTGCAGCAGGTAGAGCTGGATAAAGATGTTGCGCAGCAGCGGCAGATGCAACTTGGCCCAGTCGAGCCGATAACGCCCCGCTGGACTGGCAGCCCAATATCTGAATAACAGAAAGACCCCAGCCATACCGATCAATAGATAAACCCACTGATGGCGAAAAAAATCGCTGGCCGCCATCAGCCACACGGTGGTAGCCGGTAACTGATCGCTGATCATGGTAAACATCTCACTGAACTTCGGAAACACCACGACCAACACGAATATCACCACAGCAAGCGCGAACAGCAGTAAAAATACCGGGTATGAGAGCGCGGAGAAGAGGGTCTCCCGCAGTTGTTCACGTTTCTCCTCCATCTCCAGCAGTTGCTCCAACACTTCGTACATGAAGCCGCCGTCCTCACTGGCGGCGATCAGATTGATATAGGTCTGGGTGAAGACCTGGGGATGTTTGGCCAGAGCATGGGAGAACTGCTTACCCTCCCCCACATCCTCGATCAATTGCTCTATCATCTCGATCATCGCCGGATTGCTCGACTGACTCTTGAGCGCCAGCAGGCTGGCGTGCAGATTGGCGCCGGTCTCCAACAGCAGCGCCATCTGCTCAGTGAAGAAACGCCGATCCTTATCGCCGATCCTGCTTTTGTTCAGTCCCTGAAACACCTCGCCGAAGGAGATTGCGCGGGGGGTTGCTTGCGGTTGTTTTTTAATTTCGATAGCCATTTATTTTTACCACAGACGACTACATGGATGCAGAAGTTAGAGCAACGCAGGAGCAGTTGCCGAGAACACAGAGGTCACAGAGATAATTGTTTGTTGCGCCGCACCCAACAAAACCAAAAAATTGTCGGATTGCGCTGCGCTTATCCAACCTACAAAAAATCCTCTGTGTACTCTGTGAATTGCATAAAAGATTTAACTGTTGATGACCCGCGATATCTCCTCGATGGTGGTGCTGCCTTCCAGCACCCGCTGCATGCCATCGTCGAATAGGCTCTTGATCTTGCGCTGCTGCATAAACTCGGTTAGCTCGTCGCGGGATGGGTTGGCGATGATCAGACGTTGCAGGCTGGACTCGGTCTCGACGACCTCATGCACCCCCATGCGGCCCTTGTAACCCGAGTCGTAGCACTCGGGACAACCTCTTCCCTTGGAAAGCCGCACCTTGCCCCGCTCCTGCCAGCCATAGCGATCGATCAGTTCCGGCGTAGCCAGAAAGTCGGTCTTGCAGGAGGGGCAGATGCGCCGCACCAGACGTTGGGCGACCACACCGATCAGCGCCGATGAAAGCAGATAGGGCTCAACGCCCATGTCGATCATGCGGGTCACCGCACCGACACTGTCATTGGTATGCAGGGTGGAGAGCACCAGATGGCCGGTCAGCGCCGCCTGCACCGCAATCTCGGCGGTCTCCCGTTCGCGGATCTCACCCACCATCACCACGTCCGGGTCCTGGCGTAACACATGCTTGAGCATCTTAGCGAAGGTCAGGCCGATGTTCTCCTTGACCGGATTCTGGTTGACGATATCCAGCTGATACTCCACCGGGTCTTCGATAGTGACGATGTTCTTCTCGATGCTGTTGAGGTAGTTTATTGCCGAGTAGAGCGTGGTGGTCTTGCCGCTGCCGGTGGGGCCCGTCACCAGGATCAGACCGAAGCTACGATCGAGCAGGTGCTTGAAGGATTCCAGGTTGGGCTCATGCATGCCCAGTTTGGAGATATTCAGAATGGCCTGGTTCTTGTCCAGCACCCGCAGCACGATTTTTTCTCCATAGAGTCCGGGCAGGGAACTGAAACGCAGGTCGATGGGCCGCCCCTGGGTGTGCACCTGGATGCGTCCATCCTGGGGCAGCCGGCGTTCCGCAATGTCCAGATTGGCCATCACCTTGAGACGCGATATGATCGCCGGGTGCAGCTCCAGGCGGGGCGTCATCACCTCATACAGCAGACCGTCGATCCGAAAACGAACACGGGATTTTTTCTGCGCTGGCTCGATATGGATGTCGCTGGCCTTGTCATGCACCGCCCGCTGAATGATCGAGTTGACCATATTGATGACCGGGCTGCCCGCGGCCATATCGTCGATCGTAGAATAGTCATCCGGCAACTTGTTATCGACCAGCTCGAAATCATCTTCCAGGCCTTCAATGATTTCCGCGCCGAAACTGTTCTCGGAGTGGGCCTCATTGATGCTCTTGATGATATCTTCCTTGCGCGCCAGCACTGGACGCACCCGCAACCCGGTGCGTTCCTCCACCTCACCGAAACTGGGTACCGCCTGGGGATCGGAGGTGGCCAGAAACAAGGAACCGCGCAGCCGGAACAGGGGCAGCATCTTGAGACGCCGCACAATGCCTGCATCCAGTAGACCGGTGATATCGGGATCATAGAGTCCGGGGCGCAGATTGACATAGGGGATAGCAAGCTGATCGCTGAGCACGTTGAGCAGCGCCTTCTCGGTGATCCAGCCTTTATCGACGAAGATCTGCCCCAGCCGCTGACCCTGCTTTTTCTGCAGGATGATCGCCTCTTCCACACGGGCCGGAGTGATCAGCCCCTTCTCCACCAGCAGATCCCCCAGGCGAATCTTCAACGCCGATGGATGTATCGGAGCAGCCGGCTGTTGCGCCTGCTCCTGATCGACTTCAACCACCGGGATTGATTCCACCAGGCCGGTCAGCGAGAAAACCTCCCGAATCAGCGGCTTGATGTTGGAAACTCTCAGCCAACCACCGGCTTTGGCAAGACTCTCCTGCAGATCAAGCAGGGTCTCCAGCGCCAGGCTGTTGAGCAGGGGTACGGTGGAAAGATCGATCACCACCTGGGTTTCCCACTGGGCCAGACAGGTATTGATAGCCGCGCGCAGCGGCTGCAACTCTTCTTCGGTGGATAGAACACCTTTGGGCGCCAAATGGGTCATGACACCGATTCGGGAACGCAACACCTGGTTCGGGGACATCTCCTGTTCGATATTCACTGGGTTGTAGGCGTCGGCCAATTCTTGCATCTCAATTTGAAATGGCCTCATTCAGCAAAGTTGGAGCTTCAAGGATACCTTCGAGCAACTCAGGTTTACCCAAACCATACCCTTGCCCAAAATCAACCTGTAATTTTTTTAATTGCATTATGATCTCTTCGTTCTCGGCATATTCGGCAATGGTCTGTATGCCCATGGCATGGCCAACCTGATTTATTGCAGAAACCATGGTTTTTGCAATATTGTCCTTATGGATAAGTTTTACAAAAGAACCATCAATTTTCAGGTAGTCCACATCCAGGTTCTGTAGATAAGAGAATGAACTGAGTCCAGTCCCAAAATCATCCAGGGAAAACCGGCAACCCTTCTGCTTTATCGCAGCGATGAATTGTTTCGCCTCTTCCAGGTTTGCAATGGCCGCCGATTCAGTTATCTCGAAACAGATACTGTTCGGTGAGATTTTTTTCTGTTCCAGTTCATCGATGATGAACTCTTGAAACTCAAGATCCGATAGGGACTGTCCCGATAGGTTGATAGACACATCGCTGGGATTCGTTCTCTGCGCCAGACTATCAAAAACGTGCTCGACGACCCAACGATCAATGGCGGGCATTAGATGATAGTGTTCTGCAGCTGGAATGAATCGACCAGGGGGTATTATCTGCTCGCCATCCTCTCCGAGCATGCGCAGCAGGATTTCATAATGAGGCAGACCAATTCCGGGGCGCAGCGGCTGGATTATCTGTCCATAGAGCTGAAGCCTGTTTTCCCTTATAGCGGACTGAATACGCCCCACCCATTGCATTTCATCCCGACGACGTAGTAAATCGATATTATTCTGCTTGAAAACATTGATCCGGTTTCTGCCTCGCTCCATGGCGGCACTACGCGCAACCTCGACTGCACTGAGCACATCAGCGACTGATTCACTCTTGAGGGTGATCGGAGCGACACCGATTGTGACAGTCATTTCTTGGATTTCACCTTTCCATTCAAAGTTTGCAGAGCTGATCTCATCGCGGATGTTCTTGGCCAGATTGGCAGCCGTCTCAATTGAGCAGTTGTCCAGCAACACGCCGAATTCGTCACCCCCTATCCTTGCTACCACATCACTTGAGCGAGTCAATTTCCGCAGGATTTCCCCAACGTTACAGATCAATGCATCACCTGCTTCGCGGCCATGAATGTCATTGACAATCCGCAGGCCATCTATATCAATATCCAGAATCGCATGCTGGGCGGAGTGCAATCGTGTATCGGCCAACGCCTTTTTCACATACCATTCATAACTGTAAAGATTTTCCAGGCCGGTAAGTGAATCAAAATTAATCTGGATGATATACGAGACCCGGTTTGCAATGACCTGCAGGAGTTTGCGTACGCCGTTGGTATAATCAGGCTTATCGATATGGTTGATAACGACCAGCATGCCGATGACAGACGATTCCCCACTGATCACCGGACAGGCAAGTAGCTTGTAAGGTATGTCGGGACAGACCTCCAGTCCCAGCAATTCAGACTGGTGATTGACGACGATCGGCTGTTTGTTCTTCTTAACCCACCGAAACACATCGCCATTCAGGCTTGGCAGCACCCAGTGGGCATTCTGGATGGGACGTTCTTGATGGAAGTGATACAGCGCAATTTCCTTTTCATTCAGGATCAATGCTGTGACGCCCACATCAAGATAATTAGTACAAGCCTCTATCAATTGTTGTAATGATTCCTGCCCCTGATAAATACCGAGTCTGTGGGTATCCGACTCATAAATCAGATTCAGCTCTTCATAGCGTTCGGTCAGCTCCAAAGCCATGCCTTCCAACTCTCCGATTAATCTCAGCTCGGTCTGCAGACAATCGGCAATTGTATTCATCGAATCGTCAAGTGAGGAAAAATCCATCTTTTTTAAAATAAAACCAGGCCTGGTGGATAATACAACCAGTCCAGCAAGTGGATTATTTAAATCATCATAAAGACAGATGTTCTGGACTATTCTTTTTTCTCCAAGCTTTCTCCTTTGTACACCTCTGCCAGAAATCCACGTCTTAGGAGAATGACTGCTGACATATGCTTTGAGATCAGTTAAAGCATCACTGGATGCCTGATCATCATGCATGACCAGCTCACCCTCAGCATCGAAAATACAGATGGCCAAGATATCTGATTGCGAGTGGCGTAATAGGTTGAAATAATTGTTAATTCGCACCTTTTGTAAAATTTCGTCCGTCATCCTGTCACGCTCTTGATGCACGTTTGGTGGAGAAATAACTTTCTATCTCGAGGAGCAGCTTACGAATACTCACCGGCTTTTCCAGGAACATGAGGTTTCCAATATTCCGCGACCATTCCCGATGTTCGATTTCTGTCCTGGAAGTGAGTACAAAAATCAGGAATTCCCGTTTCGGCCATGTCTTCTGAATCTTTTTACACAGTTGTTCACCGGTCATTCTGGGCATCTGGATATCGGTTATGAGGATATCCGGCGCGCATTGTCGAATTTTCTCGAAGGCCGCCTCGCCATTCAGAACACTCTCGACCTCATACCCTTGACGTGCGAGGGACTGCTTGAGTACTCGGATGACATGCGCTTCGTCATCAGCGATTAATATTCTTTTCATGCCACACCTGCTTGCCGCATCATCTCGGCATCCTTATCGATCCGGATGGTGAAGGCACTCCCCTTACCGTACTCACTCTGCAAGCTCAGGGCGCCATGATGCATGTGCACAATCTGCTGCACCAACGAGAGCCCCAGACCATGACCTGTCTGTTCCCGGACGCTGTCATCATCCGAGCGGAAGAATTTTTCGAAGATTTTCTGTTGATCCTCCTGACTGATGCCAATACCGTCATCCTTGATGCTGATCTCTATCGCGCCGTTGATCTCTTCAGCAGTCAGGGTGACCACTCCGTTGGGGCGGTTATATTTGATGGCATTGGTCAGCAGGTTGTTTACTGCAATGCGCAGCAGATCCTTGTCCACATAGGCTGCGCTCATCTCACGTGGCAGATCGAGATTGAATTGCAGCCCCTTGCCGCGTCCACTCTGGGAGACATTCTTGAAGGCGTCTTCCAGCAGTTCATGCAGCCGGACCCGAGTGCGATTGAGCTGCATACCGCCCAGTTCGAACTGGGTAATTGCAAGCAGGTTGTTGATCAGGGTCGAGAGGCGTTCCACTTCGTCATGGATGACATTCACCGCCTCGATCCTGAATGTTTCATCGTTACCGTCCTCTCCCAGCAGCGACTCGCTGTACATCGCCAGCACGTTGAGCGGCGTCTTCAGTTCGTGCGCCACCTGGGCGACGAACTCACCCCGGCTGCGACGCGCCAACTGTTCCTCAGTCGCATCTCTGATCACCACCATGTGACCCAGCATATTGGTATTGTCCTTGGGTGAGAAGAGCGGGTAGGCCTTGATCTCTAGATGCTTATCCGCGTCATTCTTCGGCGTGATCTGGATGGAATCACAGATATAACCGACCTGGTCTTTACTGTGGCGTGACAGATAGGCGATCAGATTTGGGTTCTGACACCACTCCTGGGGCCTTTTACCGATGACTTCCTCGTTGCGGATGCCGAGCAGCCCCTTGATTTTCTCATTGGCGAAACTGACCATGCCTGCTTCGTCGATAAGCAGAATTGCCTCTGGCAGAGTCTGCAGGACGGACTCGATCCGGGAGTGCCGGTATGAGAGCAGTTTACTGGACATCAGCAGCCCATTCTGCTCGTCCTGTAGTTCCTGGATGCGGTTTTGTGCTGAATTGGCATATTGCATGAAACGCTCCATGAATTCGCCCAATTCACCACTGGGGTGTAGCTCGACTCTATTGAACTCCTTATCATCGAGCATCTGTTCCAGATTCTCATTCATCTTACGCAGTGGCCGAATCTCATGGCGCAGCAGGAAATAGAATAGCGGCATCAACAGAAAGACCGGCAGCACCAGGGTGGCGAAAAAAGGCAATTCCCTGAAACGGAAACCCAATTCCGGCCGGTGATAGCCCAGGCGGACATAGCCCCTCAAGTCGGAAGCACTGAAGATTGGGGCATGAAACTCGATAAATGAGGCGTCGTCTGCATCCCCCTCCAATACCCGCTCTCCCATCCAGGCTGCAGGCTCATTCGGTATTGGTATATTTGGGATGATAATCCCGGAAACGGTTGATTCACTGATGGATTTGCCGTTGACATCAACCAGGACGGCATAGGCAAAATCAGGGTTGTTCTGACCCTGTCGCAAGGCCTGCAGGATATTGGAGCCACCGCTTTCAGGCGCCAGTTCCTGCCATGGCATGCCTCCCAATACCCTTGCCAGGCCAATACCCTGGTTTCTTGCCTGAGTCAGGCGCGTCTCCCGCTGGTGATCAAACAGCAGAAACAGCACCACACCCATCACCAGGAGTGACGCCACTATCATAACCAGGCCTAAACGTTCATTGCGCCACATTAATCATTTAACTCACTGTTATGATTGCTTTTAAGCATATTGTTATCTAATGATTTTTACCTCCCTGTAAGAATTTCTCACGTTCCTGCTATCGGCTTTCAGCACTCATCCTTTAATCTGTTATATTTTTATTACAATCAGATACAGATACTGCTCAGACTTCAGCAAACCGGGAAATACATGCCTTGGGGATGCGAAACAGCTCCGAGCATCAACAACTGGCCAGGAACTATTCACTCCCATATAATGTCTACTCAATGACACCAAAACCGGGGGCGACGTAGGCTTCGACGGGGGTTACAAAACCTTAGGTGCATGCCGAGGGGCAGATGACCTCGTAAATCCAGCTGCAAACTCATAGTTGCCAACGACGACAACTACGCACTCGCTGCTTAAACCCCAGTAGGGTGCCGTCTGACTGGAGCCGTGCTTATGCGTCCAGCTATTCAGGCGTCATATCTCATGAGATCGCGATGAAGCTTATTCGGGGTGGATTCGTTAAAACCTAACCGAAATCGCTTGCTCCACGCCCTGTCCTTCGGGTGGGAGCCGGTTAAATATAATAGACAGGACTAAGCATGTAGAACCTCAGGCAGAGGACTCGCGGACGGCGGTTCGAATCCGCCCGCCTCCACCAAATAAAAAAGGGCCAGCCCCTCAAGGCTGGCCCTTTTTTATTTGGTTCAGGTGTGCCGGACGAGAACCGCCGTTCCGGTTTGAACCGTAGCGCCGGGAGCGCTACGCAACGTTGCGATAGCGACGGCCCCGCAGGGGTGGCAGGGTGATACTCAATATCGCCGGTAACAAATACCGGTTAGTGGTGTGGATAAATTTTGCCTATCGAGTTGTTTATATACGATTCATCGGCGTCCACGCCCAGCATGACCAAATTGACGTACAAACGATTTTGAACCATAAACGTTCATTGACCCTGAAAATGATTTGGCGTCTGCACCACGAGTTGGGCATTCCCGCTGAATCGCTGATAAAGCCACCTAACCAGGCTCATGTGTGAACGTAGAACCTTCAAGAGTCTCTTCCACAACCAGCCCCTGCTGAGAGAAACTCAGTCTGTGCCGCATACAACTACGCAGAACATCTGCCGGAGAGGATCAGGATGATGCAGGCTTGGGCAGACTACCTTGATAAGCTTAGGACCGGCGCGGAAATCATCTCAATTCATCAAACGCCTAAACAGACTGGATAATCCATCACAGAAGAACCGCGAATCAGATGATGAACCTAAGAATTGTCATCAATCATCCGCCCGATGCAAACTCAAGAATTTCACGTCTGTTCTGATATGGCAGAACCGTAACACCCGTGCCATTAAGCATTTCAGAAGCTTCATTAAAGGCATCAATCCGGCGATCTCTATTCACCGGCCCTTCCACAGCAAAGAGCACCTTTTCTGGAAAAGAGTGGCGTTTTTTCAATTCACGAATGCGAAATTCCCATTTCCCACCATGCTCAAGAATCTTTGTTGAATCGTCCTGAGCAAGATTGAGTGGCTTGATAATCTTTGTCGGCTGGCCATCATGTAATTCGACAAATGGAAACAGGATGCTGAAGCCTTCGTCTCCAACCTTAGTACGATGAAATCTGCCACCAATCTGATTTTGGAATAACAGCTTACGCATTCCATTTTCAAGTACGGTTTCGCGGTACTGTTTCGTCACAAAATTGCGTTCGATATAATAGGCGAATAGCTCATTTAGTGTCTCCTTAGGCTCATTGGCCAGTATGACACGAGGTTCGCTAAATCGAATAATAGCTTCCCGTGGACGCAGCACCTCAGCAAAAAGACTCTTAGCGAACTCAATATCATTTATCTTGAAACGCCGATCGAAACCATGGGTCTTCAATATCCCGTGTACGCGATCCAATTCCTCTTTAAAATCGTACATCGCAGAACGAAATACTTTGGCGTCCAACTCCTTGAAAAATTTGGTAATACGCCCATAGCGCCGGGTCAACAGCTTAAAGCCGAAATAACGCGCCTTGGGTGACATCATAACTATGCCCACATTGGCATACTCGCCCGTCTCGATAAACGGGGTAAAGCGCACAATGGCGTATTGGCAAGCTGTCTTTTTCATCCCCAATTCCAAAACTCTTCGCTCTCAAAGCCCTTAAGCAGTTCATAGACCGCTTCGGTATTAAAATCTACCGGAACAGTCATTTCCGCATCCAGATACCACCAGCTTTCCGGAATTTCGTCAAGAATCTGGTTCCAGGCATCGAGCGCCAGTGACATTCTTTCATTATATTCGCTACGACGGAGAAAATCACCGGAGAGTTCCCAGGATTGACCACTAAACACATGATATTTATAGAAATCACTGCGTGAGGCTGTCATATCAAAGGCCTGATTGTGATCGATGACCACCAGTTCCTTGTTACCCGGCTCCCAAAAGAGATTCGGATTTCCGCCGTGTTCCCCGAGACAGCGGTCACCGTTACGCACCCACCAATCGAAAATCAATACATCCTGCTGTAAATCCTTGGGTACCTGCTCCACTGTGGATACTGTCAGCTCAGTAACCTGTCGTTCCTGAGAACCAAACGCAGGCCCACTCCCCAGCTCTCTCAGATCGAGTCCGAAATCCAGCTCCAGTAACTCTTCCGGAACTTCAACGATTTCGAAGGGCGCTATAGGCAATCCCATCAGTACGGCCAATCGCCCGGCAACCCATTCACAGATCTGGCTGCGACGACCGGCATTCAGGCCTTTAACAAAATAGATCTCATCATCATCACCGCGGCAGATAAATGGGAGTGTCATGCCCTGCTCAGAACGACGCAAGACCTCGATGATTTCAACTGTCATCGAAGACTTCCTCTATCCCATGTGTTGGCAACTGGCCCCGGAAGGCAGCATCGAGCAGGGAGGCCT
>JBDLIT010000006.1:0-65550 GCA_039714735.1 Pseudomonadota bacterium | reverse complement strand
AATTGTTATAAGTGATTGGGCGGAGCGAGACTCTCTTGGTGCCCCAGGTTTATAGATACAACGCAACGATTTCTCTATTCTCTGCAACTTAAGCTGAGCGATTTAGAGAATTTTGGCAAGTTTATGCCAAGTCGGATGAAAATAGCAAAATGAAGATTCCTCGGGCAGTTGCTATCAACACCCATGCAGTTGCGGAAGCAGATATGCAGACAAGAGAGCTACTCAATGGATGACTGTCATCCTTAGCCGTAGCGGCCCTCTATATAATCCGCGGTCTCCTTATTCTGGGGCGTCACAAACAGTTCTTCAGTGAGTGAGTGTTCAACCACTTTTCCCATCAGCATAAAGATGCACTCTTCGCTGGCGCGGCGCGCCTGCGCCATGTTATGGGTGACGATCAGAATAGTGTACTCACCACGTAGTTCCCAGATCAGTTCCTCAACCGCAGCAGTGCCCTTGGGGTCGAGCGCTGAACAGGGTTCATCCATTAACAGAATGCGGGGACGCACGGGTAGTAAGCGGGCAATACAGAGCTTTTGCTGTTCTTCGAGAGAAAGAGATGTGGCTTTGTTATTGAGCCGGTCTTTAACCTTATCCCATAACAGCACCTGCTTAAGCGCCTTTTCGACAATCTCCTCACGGTCACTCTTGCTGTACCTTTTGTCCTTACTATGCAGTTTGTGGCCGAATATGATGTTGTCACGAATGGAGATTGGAAGGGGATTCGGACGCTGAAAGACCATGCCGATCTCTTTGCGCACCTGGACCAGTTCAACTGCGGGATCATAGATGTTGTGGCCAAAGACATCTATGTTGCCTTCGATGCGCACATAGCCGAGGCGTTCATTGATGCGGTTGATGCTGCGCAGGAACGTGGATTTACCACAGCCGGAAGGGCCGATCAGAGAGGTGATGTGTCCGCTTTTAATATCCAGATCGATATCGAACAGGGCCTGAAAGGTGCCATACCAGAGGTTGAGGTTGCTGGTGTGGATGGCAAATTCCTGATCGGCGGTGGCGTTATCAGTTGCTTGGGCGGCGATATTCATGGTCATTCGTCAGCATTAGTTATAGGGTTTTCTGGCTGGTGTTATTTTTCATTGTTTCGGTCGATCGGCTTTTTCATCTACTCTGTCTACTTGGGATAGAAAATTCATCGCAAGCAGACGTCCCTGTGGCGACTGTCCGGCCTGGCATCTGCCGTACAGGGACGTACAAATGCCGTGTGGGCAGGCAGGGATTGTTCCTACAATCCCTCTGCATTCCCCACATCCCTGTGGATCAGATGCCCAGGACGGCCTTGCCAGTCGTTCGCAGCGTCCCTTGGTCCACTGGACCAAGGGACGCTGCTCACCCAAATCGACCTTCAATATAATCGGTGGTGCGCTGATCCTTGACATTGCCACTGAACAGATCGTCAGTGTCGCCGATCTCCACGCATTCACCTTCCAGGAAGAATGCCGTTCGATCAGCCAGACGCCTGGCCTGCTGGACCAGATTGGTGACCAGCAGGATGGTCATTTCATCACGTAGTTCCTTGAGCACGTCCTCGATACGCATGGTGGTGACCGGATCCACAGCGATGGAAAATTCATCGAGGATCAATAATTCAGGTTCCTGGGAGAGTGCGCGGGCAATGGTGAGGCGTTGTTGTTGCCCCCCAGAGAGCAGGCTGCCCAGCGAGTTAAGTCGGTCTTTCACCTCATCCCACAGAGCGGCGCGTTGCAGACAGCGCTCCACAATCACATCAAGGTCGGCTTTATTCCGCATGCCACGCAACCGTGGCGATAGGGCTACATTCTCATAGACCGTCAAGGGCAGACCTACCGGCAGTGGAAAGACCACACCAATTCGACTGCGTAACGCATACACGTTCATCAACTGGCTGACATCGCGGCCGTTGAAATGTACCTTGCCTTCGAGCGCCATGTTGCCGTCGAAGTCATTCATACGGTTGAGGGTCTTCAGAAAGGATGTCTTACCGGCATTGGCAGGGCCAATGATGCCGAATATCTCCTTCTCAAAGACCTGCAGACTAACATTTTCCAGTGCGACATCACCACCGTAGCTGATGCGCAGATTTTCAACCTCCAGTTTGACCGGTGTATCGACCATCTGAGCTTGTTGTTGGGCTTCTGTTACCATTTCTTTTTGCCCCTGAGATACATACGGAAAGCGATAGAGACGCTGTTCATGATCAGCACGAGCGCGATCAGCACCAATGCAACCCCATAGGGCAGCGCCTCAGGTACATGTGGAACCTGGGTGGATACCACGAACAGATGCAGTGAAAGCGCCATGGTCTGGTCGAATACCGATTGCGGCAGGAACGGCAGGAAAAAGGCGGCGCCGGTAAACATGATCGGGGCTGTTTCACCGGTGGTGCGGGAGACCTCCAGGATGACACCGGTGAGGATGCCGCTGACGGCATTGGGCAATACCACCCGGCGGATCGTCTGCCAGCGAGTGGCGCCCATGTTCCAGCAGGCTTCGCGAAAGGCTTGGGGTACCGCCATCAATGACTCCCGGGTAGAGACGATAACCACCGGCAGGGTCATGATCGCGAGGGTGAGACTGGCGGCCAGGATACTGGTGCCTATGCCAAAAAAGATGACAAAGGCGCCCACACCGAACAGGGCATGCACGATGGAGGGTACGCCGGCCAGATTGATGATCGCCAGGTTGATCAGGCGGGTCAGAGCATTGTCTCCGGCATATTCACTCAGGTAGATGGCTGCTGCAACGCCTAGTGGCACAGATATAATGAGTGCCACGGTGACTATCCAGATGGTGCCCAGCAGGGCGGGGAAGATACCTCCGGCTGTCATACCGTCAGTGGGATCGGTAAACAGAAAGTCGATGGAGATCACGCTGCCGCCCTTGACGATCAGGGTGCCCAGAATGACCAGCACCGGCAGAATCAGTAACAGGGTCATCATCATGAACAGGGTGCGATAAAGAACCTGTATCTTTTTGTCTTTTTCGTTGATTGTGGTTGCTTCAAACATGACGCTTAACCCTTACGGATGCCTCTGACGATCAGGTCAGCGGTGAGATTGATGAGGAAAGTGATCACAAACAGGAAGATGCCGATCGTGAACAGGGCCTGATAGTGTTCCGAACCTACCGCGGTTTCGCCGAGTTCAGCGGCGATGGTGGCGGTTAGCGCCCTGACTGAATCGAAGATGCTGCCTGGGATGTTAACCGCATGGCCGGTCGCCATGAGGACTGCCATGGTCTCGCCGAATCCCCGGCCGACCCCCAGCAACACTGCTCCCAACAGACCATTTTTGGCGGCAGGCAGGATGGTCTTATAGATGACCTGCCAACGGGTGGCTCCGAGGGCCTCAGCCGCTTCGCGATAACGATCGGGTACCGCCTTCAGGGCGTCTTCCGCGATGGAGGTCATGATCGGAGCCGCCATCAGTCCCAGGATGATCCCGGCATTGAGTACATTGAGTCCCACGGGTACATCGAACAGGTCGATGATGAGTGGATTCATGATCGAAAGACCGATGAAACCCCAGACTACCGAGGGGATGGCGGCCAGCAGTTCCACCAGGATTTTGAGAAACTCCCGGGTCTTGCCGGTTGCGAATTCACCGATAAAGATCGCTGCGCCCAGCGAGAAAGGAATAGCCACCAACATGGCCAGTCCGGTGACACTGGCCGTACCAGCCATCAATGCCAGAATACCGAAGGTCGGTTCGTCTTCATCGGTGGGTTCCCACCATTCGGAAAGGAAAAACTCACTGAAGCTGAAGCTTTCCATGAGAAAGCCCATGCCATGGTATGTAATGAAGACAAAGATGCCGATGATGAAGACAATGGCTGAGATACCACCGGCGAAGACCACCAGTTGGACCAGCTTGTCGATATACCAGTCGGTATCGCGGCTATCGAAATCGTCCATAGCGGCAGACGACTTAATTTCTGCGCTTGTCATTTCATGATGCCCCTTCACCACGGAGAAGGGTCATCAGGTCACTGATTTTAACCGCTAGTTCTCTGTAGAGTGACTCTATGGCTGCGCTGTCATCAGCCTTGGGGGAAGGGCCCACATCCCATTCAAGTACAGTCGTGTGGAAGGGGACCTCATCAATATATTCGGATACCGAATTACCGAGGGAGACAATAATATGAAACGTAACCAGTTCATCATAGGTGATGTCGCTGACGGCCCGGACCTCAGCCTCCTGCGGTGAGATGCCGCGACCCTCCAGAAAATCGATCAATCCCTGATTGACCGAGTCGGCTGGTGTCAGTCCGGCACTGCTGTACTGGCCGCTGTTAGGGAAATTCATCTTGCCAATGGCTTCCGCCATCTGACTGCGCAGGCTGTTACGCTCATCAAGGAAAAGGATGTTGTAAACCTTGGGGGCTTTGGTATCGCCGGTCACCGAGAACACCGTGTCCTCACAGATATTTTTAGCTTGATCCGCCACTCTTTTCAGCTGGTTTAGAATAATGAATACACCGAGTTGATCCCGTGTGTTTTCAGCTGAAATATCTGACAGCATGCGCTTATAGATGGGCTCAAGACTCTGCTCAAGTTTGGCGGCTTGCTTGATCACGGCCTTGGCTGCTTCAGCATTGTTCTCATGGAAAGCACTGCTTGCCTGATCCAGAATCTGCTGAGCTTCACCGGAAACGAGTTCCAGAGTGTCAACTGTTGAGCCACTTGGTGGAGAGGAGAGCTTGACCGATTCTCGGGCGATAGTGCCTGCATAGTCACCGATCCGCTCCAGTGCAATATTGACCCTGATGGTCGAAGAAATCACCCGCAGATGCCCGGCGCTGGGGAGGTGAACTGCAATAAAGCTGTGGCAGAGGCGGTCGATCTCACGCATTTTGCGATTGATCGGGTGATCATTCAGTACTGTGGCATAGGCCAGTTTTGAATTACCGGTTTGCAGGGCATGTACCGATTGTTTGATGGCTTCCTGCACCAGTTTGGCCTGATCATCTATCTGTTGACGTATCTGGTTCAGATCACGTTCCAGCCGGGCTTCAAGATGTGACATCGTTAGCTTCCGCCTTATTCAGAATGGGGCGTATCAGCATACGCCCCAAATCGTTTTATTATAAATTAGAGACTAAACCATAAGGTTTAGAGATGACTTAGTTACACTTTACGTCTTTGGCTGGGGCATAGCCTTTTTTCATCAGTATGCATTGCCCGGTGTCGCTTTTTATCCAATCGAGATAGGTCTTGATTGCACCTGCGGGCTCGCCATTGGTGTACATGAAGAGAGGGCGGGCGATCGGATAGCTGCGGTCACTGGCTGTCGCAACGCTGGGAGAGACGCAGGGTTTGCCATCCTCACCGTCGACGCAGACCATTTTCAGATGATCGGTAGCGTATGCCAGACCGCTGTAACCAATCGCGCAGGGAGTCTTTTCAACCAGATCGACCACATCCTTGGAGCCGTGCATGTCCAGCGTGCCCTGACGGAACTTACCTTTTTCGATCACGCCTTTTTTGGCGGCGGTTTTCAGTATTGCCTTTTTGAAGTAGACATAGGTGCCTGAATTGTTCTGGCGGCTGACGACAACGATTTTATCACTATCACAACCTGGAACCTTCAGTCCCAGATCTGACCACTTGGTTGCATTTCCACCACGGCCAAAGATCTGGGCGAGCTGACTCAGGGTGAGTGAATCCGCAGGATTGGCCTTGTTCAGAAACACTGCCAGGGCATCATAACCCACGACATGTTCCACAGGGTTCCGGTTGGACTTCTTGGCCGCTTTGAGTTCTTTGTCCTTCATCTTGCGGCTGGCATTGGCAATATCGACAGTGCCATTGATCATGGAAGCAATACCTGTACCTGACCCGCCACCCGATACGGCAATAGCTATATCAGGATTGACATCCCGGTAGGCCTCCGCCCAGGCTTGAGCCACATTTACGAGTGTGTCGGAGCCCTTATTCTGGATAACAGTCCGATCTGCAAACGCCGGAAAACTAGTTGCGAGACAGGTGCTTGTAATCAGTAGGGTAGTTAATAATTGTTTTTTCATCATTTTCCTCCTGGTGTATCGAATATAATAACCAGGCGATGATATGACAAAAATATTACAATATTATGACACGCGCCTAATTTAATGATTTTAGTGTTTTAATTCCTTTCTTGCGTTGAGCAAAGATATCGTTGTTTTCCTCGAACATTTCAAACTGAATAAAAAATGCTCATCAGAATATCTATTAAGTGCTATTCTCTTGCTCTTTACTAATATCAAAAAATCAGGGTCGGCGATCGGACAGAATTGATGAATGAGCTCATTGCATTCTATGAATCACTGGCGATCACATCTACTGATGTGGAACTGGCAGTACGCGTCATGTTCCAAATACTTTTTCTCAGTTTGTCAGCTGTCTTCTCCGGTTCTGAAACTGCACTCTTTTCCCTAAGTCGTATCGATCTGCAGAAACTAAGGCAATCCCGGGACAAGCACTCGGAAAATATCCATGCCATGCTGGATGAGCCAAGGCGCCTGATCATATCGATCTTGTGCGGCAATGAATTGGTCAATATCGCCTCAGCGGTCAATATGGCGGCTATCCTGCTGCTCATTTTCGGTGAGGCGGATATTGGTTGGATCAATATCCTGATTATGGTGCCTTTACTGCTTTTGATCGGTGAGGTGACCCCTAAGACCATCGCAGTCAGTTTTCCGGTAAAATTCTCGACCCGTCTGACCGCCCGTCTTCTGCCGCGATGGATAGTGTTTATCACTCCACTTAGGGAGGCTGTCCGACTGGTGGCCGACCGCATCACCACCTTTATCGTGGGGGATGAAGTCGACCGGGAAAATATCCTCCAAAGGGACGAGTGGAGGACATTGCTGGAAGAGGGTGAGGAGACGGGCATTATCGATGCGACCGAGAGGGTGCTGATCGATAATTTACTGGAGGCTGCCGAGACCGATATTTCCCGAATAATGACGCCAGGGCCACGCATTCGTTTTCTCGACGCCGACCTGCCGACCGATGAATTGATCGAAAACTTTCGCAATTATCAACATCCGAGGATTCCTGTCTATCAGGGGCATTGGGATAATGTCATCGGGTTTCTGCATTCCGAAGATATTTTGAAGTTGGTGCGAGGGGGAGGGGACCTATCGCAGGTAACATTGGATGTGATTCTCAAGCCGGCGCATTTCGTACCCCCGACCAAGAAAGTGGACGAAATGTTCGACTATTTCCAGGCACACAACACCCGGGTGGCCATCATCCTGGGTGAATATGGAGAGGTGCTGGGCATAGTCACCATGAAGGATGTATTGAAGTTCATCTTTGGTGAGATAACGGGACGGATGGAAGGGCAGGAATACTACAAGGAGGAGGATGAAAACAGCTATATCGTTCCTGGCGATATGCGACTCGGCGATTTCTACAATCTGACTAATTTTGACATTGACGATCCGGTAATGACTACGATTGGGGGGGTTGCCTTCCGATTATTCGATGGTCTTCCGAAGGTTGGCGATAAGGTCTCCTATGAGGGATATGAATTCATTTCACGGGAGGTAAAAGGTTTAAGAATCAGTCTGGTTCAGGTTCAGAAACAATCCACTGAGAGTGATGAGAAACAGCTGCTTGAGGATGAAGGAGTTGTGATGTCTGAAGCCGGTACGAGTGGCTCGGATACTGCTGAATTAGATGACGATATTGAGAACCCTACAAAAAAACAAAAGGCGGATGACTGATGGATTGGGTGCTTGAACTCCTGTTGATTGTGGTTTTTCTGCTCCTGAAGGGTTTTTTCTCCGGTTCCGAAATTGCAATGGTGAACTCGGATAAATTGAAGTTACGCCATCAGGCCAAGATCGGGGACAAGGGTGCGGGGCTGGTGCTGAAGCTTTTCAAAACGCCTGATGTGATCCTGGGCACGACCCTGGTCGGCACCAATATTGCGACTGTTACTATTTCGACCTTGGGAGCCTTGATCTTTATTGATCTGTTCGGCGCCAGCGGTGATTTGATTTCAGTTGTCGTGATGACGCCATTGCTATTGATTCTGGGTGAAGTGGTGCCTAAGAGTATCTTCCAGCAAAAGGCTGACACCATTGCAAGCCGCCTGATCTATGCGTTACGTTTCTTTTCCTACCTATTTTACCCGGTTATCTTCATTTTCAGCGGCGTGGCGAGGTTTATCACGCGCATCGTGGGTGATGGCACGGTACCCCAGAACATGTTTATCACCCGGGAAGAACTGCGGGTTCTTCTTGATGTGTCGGAGACTGCATCCGATCCTTCGCCAATAGACCGAAAAAGAATTCGCCGTATCATTCGTTTTGCAGATACCACTGTGGGTGAGGCGATGATCCCGTTGGCGGATGTGGTTGGGTTCAATGAAATGCGTAATATGAAGGAGGCGGTTCGTACCGTGATAAAGCATGGCTATAATCGCCTGCCTGTTTACCGGGGTAATATCACCAACGTCAAGGGTGTACTCACGCTGAGTACCTGGGATCTGATGAAACCGGATCTTGAGGATCAGCCCATCTCCGATTACGTGAGTCCCGCGCTCTATCTATCACCAAAGCAGACCATTGATCGAGCACTTCCCCAACTCCAAGCGAGAGAAGATCACCTGGCTGTGGTGGTGGACGAGTTCGGTTCCGCCATTGGTATTCTTACCATGGAGGATGTATTCGAGGAAGTCGTTGGAGAGATCGATGTGGGGTACGATTTCGATGAGTATCATCCAAAGGAGCGTATCAACATCGAGCATGAGAGCGAAATATCCCATCTGATGAGTGGCAGGATGCCGATTTCAGAGGTGAACGATATTTTATATGCAAAATTTCCAGTGGGGGAAGCGCATACGATAGGCGGGTTTATCGTAAGCCGTCTGCGGCACATTCCTGAAAGTGGCGATTGGATCGAAGAGAATGGTTATCGTATTACGGTCTTGGAGGCGGATGCCCGCTCAATTATCAAAGTGCGGCTTGAGCAGTTGCTCTAGTGTAGGATCGAATCAGGTAGCTTTTACGGCTCCAGTATTTGTTTTTCGTTAAAATAATTGAAGATAGTGCAAGAGAGCTTTATTTACAGGCGCTCATTTTTACTTTTTTCTTCATGTCTCGATGGCATTGATAAGGGGAATCAGGGGCTCGGTAGGGTAACGCAACGGATACATCTGCTTGTCAATCTGCGTGATCACCCCCACCCATTTGTCATCACTTCCATAGATAATAGTGTGGTTCTCAATATCTCCTGCCTTTTCCCAGAGCGTATCATCATTACTTAACGGCGTATGGCCGACGATTACCGGTGTATCGGGACTGACCCTCATGCATTTGCGGAAATTTTTTATCTCACGTTTGAAGTAACCTGATGGTTTATTCGGCTTACGAAGACGGTTGTTTATCAGTTGATTGGCCAAGGATGGATTGTTCCTGATATTAACCAAGTCGCTGAAACAGACCCTGGAGGTGGGAGGGGCCGCATGGCAGGCAATAAAGTGATCAGAATAAGCGATATAGGGAAGCAGGTGGTAAAAACGCTGCATTTCATCCCGATAACTTTCGCCTCTGAATTTGATCAATGCCCTTTCCCATATTAATCCTTGCGGCACACCCCTTTTGCCTATTTCCTCTGAAAAACTGTCGTGGTTGCCACGCAAGTAGAATACCTGTTTTGGAAAGCGCAGCTTAAGTTTGAAAATCAAATCCATAATTAACATGGAACTCTGCATCTTCTCCAACTGCCCGTCCTCTTCTGAGTGAACGGCATCACCCAGAATGACAAGGCAGGCGCGGCCTTTTTTCAGCGCCTCGAGAAAGCCGTTATGACTGAGAATGACAAGTAGATTGTCAGCTTTTGTGTGCAGGTCCCCTACCAGAAAGGGTATAGTGTTTGGTGGAATAGCAAGGATGCCGCCTGGATTTCCTTCCTTGTCTTTGGGGCGGTTGACCTCATCTTGCATGATTCCGTTTATTTTGCGTATCAGGTCAAGTGCATTCTCTGGGGGCAGGGAGGTTATTGAGCCCCCGTAAATAGCCCGCAGGCGTTTGAGTTTGGCGAAACGCCATTTGTTGATGCGGTTGAGGTCCTTGGTTTTGATCAAGGGAGAAATGCATGCGCCGCGTTCTGTATCAAGGCACTTGAATACAAGACTACCTTTATTGTTGGTGATGCTGAGATGACGCCCGGCAATATCTTCTGCCAGCTTCAAAATATTATTCTGACCATCCTGATTGCGACCAATAATGAGTTTATCCCCTGAATCGAGACGAAAAAATCCGGAGATCTCCTTAAAATAACTTTTTGGATTATAAATTATATAACGGTCTACCAGTGTGTCTTGTTGCTTGTCATTGATCTGACGTTCAGGGTAGATATGCAGTGCATGAGTAGCATCAGAGCCGATATTAAGCTGAATCGGATAATTTTTCAGTGGTAGGCGGATCTTCTTAATATCCATGCGGTATGCATGTTTGAGATCAAGCTCTTCACATTGAGCCAATCCGGAAAAACTGTCTTTTAATCTTTTTAAGAGGCCCTTGTCGGGTTTTAAAGCCTGAAATACCATTGTTATATTTCCGGGTCAATTATCCTCAGGGGTGGCTTATCGATATCCTCCCTGATATAGACATATAGACCTTTTTGATGCAGGTAAAGTGCGGCTTGCTCATAGGTTAATATCTGCTCGACTACCTTTTTATGTTCGAGGTCTGCATCTACAGGATGGGTGCCATGCTTGGCTCTTAGCAGTCTGCGTTGGAACAAAAGCTCAGCAGGTGGTAAAAGAAATTCAAACACATATCTTTTATGCCAATTCACGGAGAAAAAATAACGCTTCACTGGAGGGATTCTGATGCGTTCGTAATCGAGATCCAATGATTTTTTGGATTCCAGCCAAGCCTTATCGAAAACGGCCAGTGTCCGCTTATGGCCTTTAAAGGGGTAACCGAGATGTACTTCCCTAGGGCGTAGTGAGAGACATTCTGCAGTCCACCACCTTTTCAACGAAAGATCGATATATCCTTCTTCAGACCATCCGCCGAGTTTTCGTATAAGGGTGCTCTTACCCGCTCCGGGTGGACCGGTAATCAGCAGTTGACGAAAATTGATATGAGAAGGAAATTTGATGCCTTTGATTTGACGAAGCTTTTCTACAGGTGTCGTTTTGAATAAATTCATAACACTCTGGCGTTGGCGGGCATTATCGTCATCAGTGTTGATAGCACATGTCTGAGGCGTAGACGAAAAAACAAAGCCCCCGTTAACGGGGGCTTTGTCTTCAACGACCAGTTTTAGCTGAAAATGCCTTTAAGAATGAAAAAGATCATCGCAGCCAAGATTCCACCAACCGGCAGGGTAATCACCCAGGAAATAACGATATTACCGAGTACCCGCAGGTCAACCGCACCGATTCCCCGCGCCAGACCAACCCCCATGACAGCACCTACCGCAATATGCGTGGTGGAGACCGGCAGGCCGGTTTTGGAGGCCAACACGACAGTTGTGGCGGCAGCCAATGTGGCGCAGTAGCCACGGGTTGGCGTCAATTCGGTGATCTTGGTGCCGATGGTCTGCATCACCTTGTAGCCCATAGTGGCCAGGCCGATGACGATACCGGCGCCACCGAGGATCAGGATCCAGATTGGCAGTCCGGCCTTCTGCGCAACTTCACCACCGCTATCGACGATGGAAACCACTGCGGCCAGGGGACCGATACCATTTGCTACATCATTCGATCCATGGGCAAAAGCCATGGCGCAGGCGGTAAAGATCATCAACGGGGTGAATGCCTTTTCTACGCTGGCATAGTGGAAGTCGCGATCAGCCGTATCATCCACCTTGACCTTATTGATCATCATTTTTCCAATAAAGGCAACGACAATGCCAACCACCAAGGCGGCAATGAAACTCTCAATGCCGCTGAGTTCCAGGTTGAGGTGCTTTAGACCCTTGAAAAGGGTGACCAGAGCGACAATGAAGCCAACCAGAAAGACATAGACCGGGCCCCATTTTTGGGCCTGCTTGAAAGGTTGTTCGGCGTTGAGGATGAGTTTTCGTACACTCAACATCAACAATAGCGCGATCGTGCCACCAATCAATGGCGATACCAGCCAACTGGCTACGATACCACCGATCTTGACCCAATTGACGGCATCCATACCAATGCCGGCCATTGCGAAACCAACGATGGCGCCGACAATGGTATGGGTGGTGGAAACCGGCCAGCCTCTGGTTGAGGCGACCATTAACCAGATGGCGGCTGCCAAGAGTGCCGCCAGCATGCCGTAGACTAGAAGCTCCGGCGAACCAGCGATCGAGGCAGGATCGATAATACCCTTGCGGATGGTCTTGGTGACCTGGCCACCGGCAATGAAGGCGCCGGCAAACTCGAATATTGCGGCAATGACAATGGCCTGTTTAACCGTGATGGCGCCTGAGCCAACAGAAGTTCCCATGGCATTGGCGACGTCATTGGCGCCGATGCCCCAAGTCATGTAAAAGCCGAAGATAACGGCCAGGGTCATAAACACAAAACCCCATTCGGAGATGATCTCCATAGTGGACTCCTAAAATATTCTCAAAATAACCAAACCATTTTTATCAAACTGTGGTTTAGTGAGTGATGTAAAAAACGAATAAACTCCCCTCATGTGGGGATTATGTCGTTAATAAGCAGATCAGCGGGCTATCAGTAGACGCATGCGGTCACCAACCTTCTCAGCGAAGTCAGCCAAGTCGCCGATCCATTGAATGGTCTGATACCAGAACATCACCGAAATCGGACTCATCTCGTCTTCTTTTTTAAATAAAGTGCGGGACAGAGCCATACCCATCTGATCTGTTTCATCTTCGATTTCATTGAGCTTTGTGACCATCTCTTCCACTTTCGAGGCCTCCCGGCCACGAAAGCCCATCTCGACGAGTTCGTCTAGCTCTTCGATGATACTGGCTGCCTGGTAACAGGTTTCCACGCAGCGCTGTACCAAGGCTGTTAACGGCTCTTCCATGCCTGACGGTACGGACATGTCGCGCTCTACCATAAGCCCTGCAATGTCCTGTGCGGTATTGGCGATCTGGTCCTGAAGTTCCAAAAGTTCAAGCAGATCTCGACGGTCAACCGGCATGAAGAGACTCTTGGGTAAATGCGCCCGTAGATCATTTTTCAACAGGTCGGCTTCATGTTCCTTCTTGAAGATTCTGTCCTTGTGATCACTGACCTCCTGTTGGTTGCCAGCAATAAGCGCCTCAAAAAGACCGGGCACTTCTGACACACACTGCTTTATGATCATCATATGCGCTTGCATGGGCTTGAATGGACTGCTTCCAAGTAGAGAAGCGATGGGATTGGTTGTTCGCATAGATGACCCCTCTGTTATTAATTAATTAAAAAACTCTTGATTGTGAATACTGATTTATTGTGTATGACTATCTAGAGATTTCCGCAACTTGCCGGCTCTAGCCAGCATGATAATTGTTATTGGTTCTTTGAAGGCTTAAGTATGGCTTATAAGTGGCGGAATTCAGCTAGGGTAATAAGCATTAACTGACTGAATTCCGTTTTTACCAGCAACATATGTTACATTAATATTACAAATTTGTTACAAAATAAATTCCTTAATATAGAAATATTAGTGAAAATATTTTTATCGTACTTAGGGTGATAAGTGTTATTTATGAATTTGGTTGTCCGGGTATCGTTTTCATAGCCTAAAAGAACTTTACCCGTTCATCAGAAAGTGAGTTCGAACGCCAGCTTTTCTTTACAACTATTCCTGTCAATAAATACGCTTTACTTGTGCTAAAGTACGATACGAATAATGAAAAAAATAAATATCAACTGCTTGTTCTTCAATGTCTTAGAGAAGACAATCAGTGACATAGTCTGAATTATAAACATAGACTGAAGGAGCTTTGTGGACGATTTTGTAATTTTATCAGTGCTGTTGGTACTGTCAGGTGTCTTTTCCGGTTCGGAAACAGCATTGGTTTCTCTCTCAATGGCGCGAGCGGAATCGCTCTACCGGCAGGGCAGGGCGGGGGCAAACGCCCTCTATCAACTCAAGCGGAATCCAAGCCGCATGCTGATCACAATCCTGATCGGTAATAATGTGGTGAATATTGCTGCTTCTGCCATGGCCACTGTGGTGGCGACGGAATATTTCGGTGACCGTGGTCCCGGCATTGCGGTCGGCGTTTTGACCATACTTATCTTAATCTTCGGTGAAATCACTCCAAAAAGCCTGGCGACTCGATTTGCCGAGCGCATATCCCTGTTCATATCTCCTATTATGTTTGGATTCATGCGCCTTATTTATCCTCTGGTCTGGGTGTTTTTACAGTTTACCAACTGGATCCAGTCTCAGACCAAGGCGAAAGAAGATCCACTTGTGACCGAGTCAGAGGTGATCACCATGGTGGAACATGGTGAAGTGGAGGGTGTCATCGAGACCGACGAACGGAAGATGATAGAGCGAGTCTTCAATTTCAACGACTTGAAAGCGGAAGATGTGATGACCCCCCGTCGTCAGGTGTTTCGTCTGGATGGCCGGCGCCTGGTGAAGGATATACTGCCGGAATTTCTCAAGCAGCCCTACTCAAGGGTTCCCCTGTTTACATCCAACCCGGACGAGATCATCAGTCTGGTTTTTCTGCGGGATCTGATGAATGTGATCACCAGCGGGGATATGAATGTTCCCGTCAGCCAGATTGCTCAGGAACCACTGTTTACCCCTGCCAATACACCTACCGATGAACTGGTCCGTACCTTGCGTGGCAAGCGACGCCATATGGCCGTTGTCGTGGATGAGCATGGTGTGATGGTTGGCGTGGTGACACTGGAAGATCTGCTCGAAGAACTGGTCGGCGAGATCTATGACGAGTCGGATGAAAAACCGGATGAAATCATGGAGCTCAGTCAAGGCCGCATTCTGGTGAACGGTACTGCCGAGCTGCGAGTAGTGGAAGAGTTTTTCGACATGGATATACCCGGCAAGCCGACGGACACCATCAATCGCTGGTTGCTCGAGCATACAGAGCGTATCCCAATGAAGGATGAAACGTTTGAATTAGATGGCCTGCATATCCGTGTTCAGGACGCTTCATCCAGACGGATCCATCAGGTAATTCTTGAAAAAATCACAAATCGGGATAATGAACTGGCTGAAGATGGTGATTCGGCTATTCAAACGGACTAAATGAAAAATGCCTTATCCATTCTGAAGTCGTTTATTGACCAAGCTCCAGGGATAGGATTAACCAATCCTATATTTTTACTCGTTTTCTGGATGAATTCATCCAACCTGCTGGCGGCCCAGATGCCGGGCTTGGATGTGGTTTCTGATAGTCCGAGTGGATCATCGGGCCTATTTATTATCTGGTTTATTGTCGGAATCATCATTCTTTCCGTTCTTATCGTTACGACATTTACATGGTGGAGTAACAAACAGGACGATATCAGCAACATGATGACTTTCTGTATCCAATATCTCATGGAAACTGTCAATGAAGGACAAAAAATGGAGGCGGCAAGGGCTCTCGGGCAAGTCAAAGATCCAGGTGCGCTGCTCATACTCGTTGATATAGCAAACGATGAAAGTGCAGGAGGTAATCTGCGCAAGACTGCGGATGGAGCCCTACGGGAATTATCTAGGATCTATGGTAAATACGTGAATGTGATTGATGAATTGTTGTCGGCAGAAGAGGAAAAAAACCACCAACAGACCATTCATGTCCTGATCTCAAACTTTGAAAATCGAAAGACGGCCTATGTTCAGAGCGCTTTCGTCATCGGCCGGGAATTTATGCGACTGAAGCAGTATGCGGATGCCCGTGAATGGTTACAGAAAGCAAAGATCCGCAACCATAAAACCGTAATATACGTTCATCAGATTTCTGAACTGATCGATATTTGCAATGAAAAGCTCTTTTTCGAGGGAGATGTCCTGTTTCAATTGGGCGATTATCATCAGGCGCTGGAACGATATGCATTGGCATCACACGACCTGCGATATGCGAAAAAACAACGCTTCGCTTCACATCTGCGTCTTGCTTGTGTTTACTGCAAACTGACACACTACAAAGATGCCTATCAGGAGACCCTCCACGCCCTGCATGATCGTCATGAAACTGACGTTTCGCTTAAATTGAACAATCTACTGAAAAGGCAGCAGGGCGAAACGGGTAGTACATCGGAGATGGACGAGAAAAGAAAAAAAATCTTAGATGATATCGATTCGTACGTGACAGACGCCATGATTAGATTAAGCGACATACGATCAATGGGTCCTGCAGCGCCATAAATTATTCGCTTTCAAGCAGATTACATGGCGATTTGCAGGATGATTATTTACACTTTTTGCTGAATTCTTGACGGCGCTTGTAAGCTTTCTTCATTTGTAATGCGACAATCTTCAGTTCAGTCTTGAGCCGTTTCTTTTTTGTGTTGTTATCCTCATTTCCTATTTTCTTCTCAAGCTTCTTTTTTTTGTCCTCCAGCTTCGACAAGATTTCGTCGATGCGATCACAAGGCACTGACTTCTTTTTATCACCATGATGCAGGTAGTCATTCAGACTCGCCAACAGTTTTTCTATACCCATACCATGCCCCCTTAGCAGATTGTTACCAAGTTTTAACTCTTATTTGTTCAGAATAATAACACCATTAGTATATTTCAACATTTTATACTTCTTCTATTTCAACCGGCAGTACAGTCTTCGCCATGCGTTTGGCAAAATAATAGATGCGTTTCTGCTTTTCAATGATGTCCACCTCTATGGTGTAGGCGGGTATGCGGTTAGGTTCCTCGGCTACCAGCCTTTCGGCCTGGTGGGCAGCTGCTGAGTCCGACATCTTACTGATTTCGTCCTTCATGGCGGTTACAGTCAGGGCGACGTTCTCATTGTTCTGGGATACAGCCTGTACTGCCGCTAAAAAGGCCTTTGTGATCACTTTGTGAAATCCGGTAAGCACCTCCCGGGTCGGTGCGCTGATCGAAAAGCCGGCGTTAATCCGATCAAAGCCCAGATCCACCAGGTTTGTTTCGATAGTGTCACCGATATTCTCCAGGTCGCTCACCGCCTCCATGAGTTTGAGAAACTCCTCGGTCTGCTGGTCGGTCAGCGAGTGCTTACTGATTCTGCCCATATAATCGACGATCTGCTCATACAGGATATCTACCTTGTCATCCAGGTCACGCACCGCAATGAGTGATTCCTTATTGCCTTGCAGGATTGCCGGCATAATATCATCGAGCATATTCTGTACGGTCTCTCCCATGTGCAACACCTCCAGGCGTACCCTGTCCAGGGCCAGCGAAGGTGTCGAGAGCAGCTCTTCATCGAGATATTTCGCACTGATCATCAACTCTTCCTCTTCCAGAGGTTTGTCCGGGATCAGCCATTCCACCATACGCGCAATCTGGGTGGTAAAGCCGATGAAAATCAGTGTATTGGCGATATTGAAGACGGTATGGGCATTGGCGATTTGGCGGGGTGTTTCTGCACCCAGACGATCGACACCTGAAAGTTCCGGGTGAGTGGGTGAAAATGAGGTGACAAAAGCGGCAAGATGGTCGATAAAAAACAACCATATCAGTACCCCCGCGATATTGAACGTGATATGCACCATGGCTGCGCGCACGGCTTCCCTGGGTTTGCCGATGGAGGCCAGCAAGGCTGTCACGCAGGTGCCTACGTTGGCGCCAAAGGCCAGCGCTATACCCGCCGGGAGGGTGATAAAACCCTGGCTGGCCATCACTATGACGATGCCGGTAGTGGCCGATGAGGATTGAATCAGCCCGGTAAATCCGGCCGCGACCAGGATGCCAATCAGGGGGTTCTCCATATGAATCATCAGATCGAGGAATGGCTGGTAGCTGCGCAGAGGTTTCATGGCATCGCTCATCACGCTCATGCCGAAGAATACCATTCCCAGTCCCATAAGCATGGTGCCGTACTGCTTGGTACGGTCATTCTTGGCGGCGAAGAGCATGGAGAAACCAACGCCGATCATCAGCAATGCAGCCTTGGTGACTTTGAAGGCGACGATCTGTGCCGTGATCGTAGTGCCGACGTTGGCGCCCATGATCACCCCGACAGATTGCGACATGGACATCAGGCCAGCGGTGATAAATCCAACCACGAGAACGGTTGTTACCGAAGAGGATTGGATAACCGCAGTCACGAATGCGCCCGTCGTAGCGCCCATGAAACGGTTGGCCGTCAACTTGGCCAGGATGTTTTTCATCCGTTCGCCCGCGACTGCCTTCAGGGCCTCAGCCATCTGCTCCATACCAAACAGAAAGAGCGCCAGCCCACCGAATAGCTGCATACCCATGACACCCCAATCCATGCCGGACTCGGCGCCTGTCGCGGCCATCAAGGGGTAGGCCATGAATGCGGCAGCCAGACTGGTGAGGAGCGCAAGAGTCCATTTTTTAGACGTGGAATTAAATTCGAATAAATTTGTGGAGAGCATACTGAGCACCTCGGTGAATTATTTCGCTTTGACGATGGTTACGGGTATTGGCGCAAGCCGCACCACCTGTTCAGCCTTCGAACCGAGTAGCATATGCTCCAAACCCGTACGGCCCTGGCTGCCCATGACGACCATCGAGGCGTTTAGTTTTTTGATGACCTGGAGGATTTTTGTGACCGGAAGACCCATCACAAGCATGGTCTCGCAGCGTTGCAGAATCCCCAGCTTTGGATGTTGGTCGCTGACCTCTTTCATGAAACCTTCGAACATCTCCGTGGCCAGGTCTTCAATTCGGGTGAGGCTCTTTTTCTTGTTTATTTTTCCGTAATAACCCGGCATATCCCCTGGGTCATGTATGACGTGCAGGACTAGGATCGGCAGTTTCATACACTGCGCCATTTCACAGGCCTTGACCAAAGCAGCCTCGGAGTGGGAGGAGAAATCCACAGGGACAAGAATGGGGTGATCGTTCGTTTTTCCGGTCAAATTTTTCACAATGAATATTTCTGAGTAAGTTACAAACAAGTACTGGGCAAAGGACTAATTCCCAATGAGCTGAACAACCTGTCAAAGAGATGTCGCTCTGTAAAAAACATATAAACAAGGCGTTATAAAAAACACCTGCATTTATTGGAAAATGGAATTGCCTAGAGTCTGACTATTCTTTTTGTTCATGCCAGCTATCTCTGGGTACTTTCATGAACTGTTACGTCCCCCGCGTCAGGCCTAACTCGTATAAGATTAAGATGCCAATTAGAGTCAAATATGCGAAGGTACTACTATATATTACATTTTTATTACAAAAATACTACACCTGCTTGCCTATAGCTAACGGCTGGTTGTGAATATTGTTTAACTTTATGTTGGATACTCTGGAATGGGATTGCTGAGTCACACTCAATTCTGAAAGGTCTGTCAGTCAAGGCGGTGCTGAACGATCTCATCCCATCAGGCTATACTTATTTTTTATTGAGCGAGGAGTGGTGATAGATGCCTACTACGATAAGTTTCAAGAAGTTACTGGGTGGTTCTCCCTTCCCTCCGATGAAGAAACACATGAAGTTATCAGCAAAGTGTGTCGAGCAGATCCCCGTTATGCTTGAGGCCCTGTTTGATAAGGAGGAGGAAGACCTCGTCACGGCCAGAAATAAGGTCTTTGAACTGGAAAGTCAGGCGGATCTGATTTTCGATAACCTGTCCTCGAGCCTTTCTCAAAGCAAGTTCCTGCCTGTCCACCGCCATGACCTGATTGGGGTTCTCCGAAAGCAGGAATCGATTGCCGACACCGCCCAGGACATCGCCGGGCTTCTCTCGATCCATCTGGATGTGTCGGATGAACTTCGAGAACCCATGCTGAACCTGACCAATAAATCGGTGGAGACCGTGCATAAGGCATTGGAGGTTATCAAAATGCTGGATGCATTGGTCGAGACAGGTTTCAAGGGACCGGATGTGGATCATGTCTATGAACTGATTGATGCAGTCGCCAAGTGCGAAGATGGCGCCGACATGCTGGGCATAGATCTGGTCGATAATCTGTACAAGCACCACTCAGGCAAAGATGCGGTCTCGACAATATTTACCTATCAATTAGTCCGCTGGCTCGGTGAGCTCGCGGATCACGCAGAACTGGTGGGAAGCCACATGCGACTGTTGATCGCACGCTGAAAAAGGGCGAATGCGCCTTCTTATATACAATCAAATAGAGAGTTATTGGGATGGAAATTATTGCTCAATACGGTACGGTATTTCTCATACTTGCGATAGTCTTCGGTCTTTACATGACCTGGGGAATTGGCGCCAACGATGTGGCCAATGCCATGGGTACCTCGGTAGGATCCGGCGGCATCACGGTCAAACAGGCGATTATCATTGCCGCCATCTTTGAATTTACCGGCGCCTTTATTGCGGGTGGCAATGTGACCAAAACCATCCGCAAGGGCATCATCAACCCTGATATGATTTCAGGCAATCCGGAGATTCTGGTATACGGCATGCTGGCGGCGTTGCTGGCGGCGGCGATATGGTTGATGCTCGCTTCCTGGAATGGTTGGCCGGTTTCCACCACTCACAGCATCATCGGTGGTTTGGTAGGCTTTGCCGTAGTCGGTATTGCTGTCGATTCGGTGAATTGGGGAAAGATTGGCCAGATCGTGGCCAGTTGGGTTATCTCCCCGTTGTTGGGAGGTTTTTTTGGCTATCTCCTCATGATCAGTGTTCAAAGATTGATTTTTCGAACCAATGATCCGGTTGGGCAGGCTAAGAAATGGGGACCTTTCTATGTATTTCTGGTTGGCTGGATCGTCTGTCTGGTCACCATGTTCAAGGGGCTCAAGCATCTGAATCTTGACCTGTCGCCGATCGAGAGCCTGGTCGCGGCGACGGTGGTGGGTATCATCATCGCCCTGATTGGCAGAGCAATGATCCAAAGGGTATCGGTGGAGGAGAGTGCGGACCGGGATGTCCAGTTTGCGATGGTGGAGAAGATATTCGTACCGATGATGGTATTCACCGCCTGCGCCATGGCGTTTGCCCACGGCTCGAATGACGTGGCCAACGGTATCGGTCCGCTGGCAGCAGTCATCAGCCTGGTGCAATCAGGTGGTGAAGTGACACAATCAGCCGCCATGCCGCTTTGGGTCCTGGTATTGGGTGGCATCGGTATCGTGACTGGACTGGCAACCTTAGGCTATCGTGTGATGCGCACCATTGGCACTCGCATCACCCAGCTAACCCCGTCTCGTGGTTATTGCGCAACCCTGGCCGCGGCGACCACGGTTGTGCTGGCCTCAAAGACCGGTCTGCCGGTCTCTACGACCCATATCGCGGTCGGTGCAGTGATGGGGGTCGGTATGACCCGGGGACTTGGCGCTCTGGATCTGCGCGTGATTCGGGACATCGTTATTTCCTGGGTGATCACGATTCCAGCCGGGGCTCTTCTGGCCATGTTCTTTTTCTTTACTCTGAAGGGGATGTTCGGCGGCGGAACTTAGAGAGGGTGTTGACTGAGATAGTTATTATCCGGCAGATGCGATGTGTCTTAGTTACTAGCCGAGTCCCACTGCTGGTTTTTCCACGGTTTGGGTGAGGATTGATCAAACCAGAGCTTAACGTACTGGACTTTGGACCAGTCTAGGTCAGGGCTGACCTTCTTGTTGGAATGCTTGGTTTTTTTCTGCAGGATCTTTTCCAGGACCGGAAATGAATAGGGCCGGGCTGTATTGAAAGGTCTCAACATGACCTGTAATCCGCCCTGGTGAAAAAACCACGCAACCCTCCAATGGATATGCAACTGCCAGCTTATCCACTCCAGAGTCAGGTCCAAGTCCACCAGACGCTTGTCTTCTGAAGAGAGCCTTTTTTTTCTGGTTTCATAGAGCCAGTTGGGCGGCGGCAGTATGAAGTCGAAAACAAAACGCGCCTGCCAATTGGGGGCTAATATGAACTTTTTTTTCTGCGGGATAAGTATCCTCTCGAGATCAAGTTCAGGGAGTTCGGAAAGTTCTTTGAATTTGTCGTCGTAAACGGAAAGCCCTTCATCGAAACCTTTGAAGGGAAAAACGAGGTGTATCTCCCTGGGGCGATGGGTCAGTGGCTCAACGGCCCACCATTTTTTCTGAGAGATATCGATTGCAACCTCGCCAGGATAGCCGCTGATCTTATTCATCAGGTAAGACTTGCCGGCGCCGGGGGGGCCAACCACGATCCAGCTGTCGAACTTCATCTTAGCCGGATAAAGAATGCCGTTTTTCTCTTTAAGCTTCATCGATGATTATTTCTCTTCCTGGAGAGAGAAAATGCATTTATCTCGCAACTGCGAAACTGGAATATTAGCATACCGGTCCAACTATATCCTTCATGAGTGTGAATGATTCAACTCCTTGTTGGACAAGTCTATTTTACGCAATGAAAACGCCATCCGTGGTCCCAATGTATTTAACAGAGTCTAAACTATGAATATTACATTTTATAGTTTGAGGGGAGTGGCATTGGGACAAGGCCGTCGGAATTCACTTGATTTCCAGTTCTTTCGTTTTACTCCGTGACTGAGTTTGAGACTGAAACCATTTGTGATCTTCAGAATTTCAGGGATATTCAATTTCCTGCGGATATCCAGTTCCATCAATTGTTGATCACGGGTCCCCCGGGCTCTGGTAAATCCACGCTTGTCCGAAAGATCGGTGGCTGGCCTGAAGAGGGTTATATCAATCTCAGTACTAAGCGGTGGTGGACATCACGCATGTTGTCTCTGCGACCCAGGGAGGTCCATCTCGGTTTTCCATTCGTAGGTTTCAATGATGCGATGACAATATTTGATCGACCCTGGATAGAGGCCAGAGAAAGGCCTCAATTGGATATGAGCAGAATAGTCATACCTCCACCCAAACGTTTCTTCTTCTCGAGAAACTGGCGGGGGAAATATGTCTTTGAATTTTTGCTGCCCAGCGCCGGTTGGGTATTCAAGCAACGATTGCATCGAGCGCAGAGAAGAACGCATCGCGTCGATGAAAATTTTAGCCTGGAGCTGATTGAGCAGCAGTTGGAGGCCTTGTGGCTAGCGGCAAGATACCTCTATCATCATGGGTTTCTTGTCTATATCAGGGAGGGTATCGATGGGGAATTGGTGCGTTTTTTGGGCGCCCGGGAATAGTGGTTGAATTGGTTGTGAAAAAATTCTTGTCTCGCTTGACGTCTCTTTTGCCCAGTCATACCAGGTATGAAGAGATCAGGCTGGCAGAGCCATATCAGCTAGGCATCGATAGGGTGCGCGTACCCTTCGAAGGGGCGCCGATCCGTGTGCGTCTGGTCAGGGAAAACTTGGAGTTCCAAATTTATCCTGAATTGTCATTGGATCCGGGCGCTATTAGAACACCACCACGCTATTTGATATTTGATCCGAGCCGTTATTACTCGGAAATCAGCGGTTTCATACGACTGACCGAGCAAGGCGATTCCTTCGTTATCGGCAAGCAGGTCAGGCGAAAACCGGTTAGCTGCAATTTTCCCGAAAACCTGGATATGCGCCACATCAGCATCGCCCATGATGGTGATGCACTGATATTTCGCAAACTGGTTTCGGATACGGAAGTGGAACTCTCACTGCTTGCAGATCAGCATGATGCAGAGGGATTCAATACTCAACGCCAGGAAAAACTGCGGACCATCAGGAAGATTTTTGGTGGGCCCGTGGATTTGTTGTCTCCATCTGATGCGCTTGCCAGCTTGCGGCAGGTTAACGAAGTTCTGCAACAGGAGAGTTATCGGGCGCTGGATGAACGTGGTCAGCCGGGTGGTGTGGTGAGCCTGCCGGATTCCTTGGTGCCGATCATCGTGGGTGACCTGCATGCGCAAGTCAACAACCTGCTCACACTGTTAAGCCAGAACCATTTCATGGAAGCGCTGGAAGCGGGAGAGGCAGCCCTGATTATCTTGGGAGATGCGGTTCATTCCGAGCTGGATGATGATTTGGAGGAAATGGAAGATTCGTTGCTCATGATGGATCTTATCTTGCGACTAAAGCTGCGTTTTCCCCGGCAGCTGTTCTATATTCGGGGCAACCATGACAGCTTTTCGTCAAATTTAACCAAGTTCGGTATTGCCCAGTGTCTGATCTGGGAGGCAGTCATGCGTAAATACCGGGGTGACGTCTATGTGCGGGAAATGAAGCGATTTTATGAGTTACTTCCCTATCTCGTGATATCTGATGGATATATTGCCTGTCATGCCGCACCGATTAAGACCCGCTTCAACATGGATATGCTGATTAATATTTACCGATATCCAGGGTTGATCAAGGAGTTGACCAGTAACCGTATACGTCGTCGTACGTCTCCCGCGGGCTATTCCAAGATGGATGTCAGGCATTTTAGGAATACATTGAAAGTTCCTGAAAATACGCCATTTTTAGTCAGCCATTCGCCTCTGGACCGAGAGCGGCCTCTCTGGCTTGAAGCCGGAGGCATTAAAAACCACCATATTGTGTTCAGCGCCAATATTCCTTGGATAGGCGTATTTACGAGAATGCGGAATCACATCATTCCCCTGAGTTATCATAGGGAAAATTTATTGCATATCCTTAATGGATTAAAATGAGGTATGGAAATCTGTGGCGACTACCAATCAGTTGAGAGCACTTCTCACTATGCTGCAAAAATCGATAAACAATCTTTGTCATATTTCCTTCATAGTTAGGCGCTAAGCTGTTCTGTTCTAAGGTTTGTCTGGTGACTCACCCAGACATTTTGGGAATCTACCGATTCCAGCGGAGCATGAAATGATCAAACTCACTGCAAAGCTACGTATTGGCGAAAAAATTGGTCTGGGCTTTGCCTTTATAGGCCTGCTGTTTCTTGCGGTTGTCTGGCAATATCACACAACCTATAGCCAATCCCTGATGAACTATCAACGACTTCATCAGGTTGATGAAACAAAGAAGAGCCATGCGCTCAAAATCGCGAATAGTATCTTTGAGGCAAGGGTGGCGGAGAAGAGATTTCTCATTCAGCGTGATGAGGCATTCGTCAGCGAGGTCGGCAAATACATTGGGGAAGCCAATAAACTCGTCACTGAATTGGGGACAATCGATCCATCGATAGCAAAAAATACCAGCCGGATGGCGAACTTTCTCCAGATCTATCATGAGCATTTTCTGTCGGTAGTGGCAGCTTGGAAGACAATGGGTCTGGATCATGATTCGGGGCTGCAGGGCGCATTCAGGGAAACCGTGCATGAACTGGAGTCCATCGCACATCGTTTCAATTCAGGACCACTCTATCTGCAACTGCTGCAGATCCGCCGTGCAGAGAAAGACCTTACCCCCGGACGCCAAGATCAGCTGGCCAACAAGCTATATCCACTGATTGATGTTTTCGAGAAACAGCTGATTGATTCGAGATTGAAACAGGACGTCAAATCAGAACTTCTCAGAGAGACTGAGACTTATCGTGATGCGCTAGAGATAACTGTTCGCGCCAAATCCATAGAACACAGTGAGAACGTACAATATCAAGCGGCGGCTAATCGTATAGAGAGTCTTCTGAATCGGTATTATGTACCCAATTTTGAAACCAGCATCCTACAGCTGAGAAGACGTGAGAAAGACTATCTACTGCGACATGATGGTAAATACGTTGATATGGCATTGGAGGAGATCGAGCATATCAATGGCAAGATTGACAGCTCGCTGATCACCGCTGAGGATAAAACCCACATCAAGGTTCTGATGGGTCAATACCAGAGGGATTTTCTGGCGCTCGTCTCACAAAATGGCCGCATAGATCAATTGATCGGGCAGATGAGTCAGGCTGTTGAGAGTATCAATCAACTCGTTCAATTAAACGTCAATGAAGCAGATCAGGCCATGGCCCAGGGATTCGCTGATGTCAATGCGGCCGCTCTGAATAACGAACGAGTGATGTACCTGAGTGTTGCATTAGCAAGCCTGTTAGCGGTTGGCTTCGTCGTCTTCCTGACGCTTAATATTGCGCGCCCCTTGCGGAAAATGGTTGGATTACTGAACGAGCTGGCCTATGAAGAACCAGCGGAGCGTATGCCTGTCGATCTCAATGGTCGGGACGAGGTCAATGCAATGGCGATCTCCCTGAACACCATGGCGGACCACAAGAAACGATTTATTGATTGGTGGAAGACCTCGATGGCCGAGGCCGATGCCTGCAAAAAGCTCAAGCAGGCATTGATGAGAAACAGTAATGAAATCCCCTTAGAAAATCTTGATGCGGTCAGTGACGATCTAAAGACGGCATTATTTTCAAAAAAGGGATTATTTTCAACCCAGTGCCAGGGAATAGAACAGCTCAGCAGCACCATTACTGAAAGAGCAGACGAACTGCTGAGAAACAAACCATCAGGCGATGCCTTGATGGCTATTGATTCAATCCGGCATTCGGCTCAGGCGATCAAAAATTTTATGGATATCATATCTGCCCAAGAGACTGGTGAGAGGAGTGTGGTTTAACAGCAGATATAATCATGCTTAGAACGAAATGCCAGATTAAACCCGTTAAGTTATTCGCACAGTGACCGTTTAGCGACAGCTTTGCCGACATAGCGGCCATTGTCCTCTGACAACCCTTAACAATTTCAGAAGAATCAGCACTAATTCTCAATGCCTGATTCGTGGGCTACTGTCATATCTATTATGAGTTGGTTTTTACAGGTGTCAGTTTGAGTGTGAATTAATACAACGAAATGACTTTAGTTTGATGACCTCAGTTCAAGAATCGAGAAGCAGGTGTTTTTCGGTCTTGAGCTGCTGAATCAGTCTGGCGGCGATCTCCTCGATCGACATGGCGGTGGTGTCCAGGAATGGGATGCCATGATGCACGAAAAGGGCTTCCGCCTGCCTGACCTCCTTGCTGCACTGTGCCATAGATGAGTAGCGGCTATCCGGTCGGCGTTCCTGGCGGATGCGCTGTAATTGCTGCGCATCGATACTTAACCCAAACAGCTTCTTTTTATAGGGCTTCAATGGGGATGGAAGCTCATCCTGCAACAGGTCATCGTCGGTCAGGGGATAGTTTGCCGCCAGGATGCCATGCTGCAGGCCGAGGAACAGACAGGTCGGGGTCTTACCGCTGCGCGACACCCCGATCAGGATGATATCCGCTACCGAATAGTCCTTGATGATACTGCCATCGTCATTGGTAAAGGCGAAATTGACTGCGTGAATCCGTTCATTGTAGGCATGGCTGTTCGACATGCTGTGGTAGTGTCCCAGAATCGGCGATGATTTGATGTCCAGTTCCTTTTCCAACTCATTGGTGAAGGTGGCGAAGAAGTCGAATACCCTGGCCCCGACACCGGCGAAACATTTGCGCACTTCAGGCTCCACCAAGGTGCTGAAAACGATCGGTGGTTGAGTCGATTCATGGGCCACGCGGTTGATGTTTTCCACAACACGCCTGGCCTTCTCTACGCTGTCGATGAAGGGCCAGTGGACGATCTCATATTCAAACCCTACAAACTGGCTGAGCAACGCACGCCCCATGTTCTCGACCGTGATGCCGGTATGGTCGGAGAGAAAGAAAATCGTGCGCTTGTCGCTCATAAAACCTAAGAGTCCGGTTTCAAGTCGGCCAGTCTGCGCCAGGTCTCGATCACCGTGTCGGGATTCAGTGAGATGCTGCTGATGCCCTGCTGCATCAACCACTCCGCAAGATCCGGATAGTCCGAGGGTCCCTGGCCACAGATACCCACATATTTTGCTTCATCCCGGCAGGCCTGAATGGCGATACTGAGGAGTTTTTTAACCGCAGGATTGCGTTCGTCAAAACCCTCCGCGACCAGCGCGGAATCCCGGTCAAGTCCCAGGGTCAGCTGGGTCAGATCGTTCGAGCCGATGGAGAAGCCATCGAAATAGGCGAGGAACTCCTTGGCCAGCATTGCATTGGAGGGGAGTTCACACATCATGATGATCCGCAAGCCGTTCTCGCCGCGTTTGAGTCCATACTGACCCAGCAGGTTGACCACGGCGGCCGCCTCTTCCAGGGTGCGGACAAAGGGGATCATGATCTCCAGGTTGCTGAAGCCCATCTCTTCCCGCACCTTTTTCAGGGCCCGGCACTCGAGCTCGAAGCAGGCGCCGAAGGATCTTGAGATATAGCGTGAGGCGCCCCGAAAGCCGATCATCGGGTTCTCTTCTTCCGGCTCGTACAGCTTGCCGCCGAGCAGATTGGCATATTCATTGGATTTGAAATCCGACATCCTGACGATCACCGGTTTGCCATTGAAGGCGGCGCTCAGGGTGGAAATGCCCTCGGCCAGCCGTTCCACATAGAAGGAGACCGGGTCTCTGTAACCCGCAATCCGTTCGCCGATCTTGCCCTGCAATTCAGCCGGCAGGGAATCGAACTCAAGCAGTGCCCGGGGGTGGACCCCGATCATGGTGTTGATGATGAACTCCAGGCGGGCCAGGCCTATGCCCGCATTGGGGATGCGGCAGAAATTGAATGCGCTGTTCGGGTTGGCCACATTCATCATGATCTTGGTCGGCATATCCGGCAGTTCGACCACCTCTCCCTGGATGACGCTGTAGCGGAGCAGACCTGCATAGATAAAGCCATCCGCACCTTCGGCGCAGGAGACGGTGACCTCCTGTCCGTCCGACAGGGTTTCGGTGGCGTCTCCGCAGCCAACCACCGCGGGTATGCCCAGCTCACGGGCGATGATTGCAGCATGGCAGGTACGTCCGCCACGGTTGGTGACAATGGCGGACGCCCGTTTCATGACCGGCTCCCAGTCTGGATCGGTCATGTCGGTGATCAGCACGTCGCCCTCCTCGACACGGGACATCTCCGAGGCATTCTTGATGATCTTGGCGACACCGGCGCCGATGCGCTGGCCGATGGAGCGGCCCTCGGCCAGCACCTGGCCCTTCTCATGGAGTTCGAAACGCTCCACCTTGGCCTGATTCACGCGGGACTCCACGGTCTCGGGGCGGGCCTGCAGGATATACAACTGCCCATTTTCGCCATCCAGCCCCCATTCGATATCCATCGGGCGTCCGTAGTGGCGTTCGATGATCAGGGCCTGCCTTGCCAGATCCTCTACCTGTTCATCGGACAGTGAGAATTGCATTCGGTCCGCATCGGGAACATCAACAGTGATGACGCTTTCCTCTGCCGACTGCCCGTAGACCATCTTAATCGCCTTGCTGCCCAGGCCACGCCGCAGGACAGCGGGGCGCTGTGCGTCAAGGTTTTCTTTGTAGACATAAAACTCATCCGGATTGACCGCGCCCTGCACCACGGTCTCACCCAGGCCATAGGAACTGGTGATGAAAATCACCCCATCGAATCCCGACTCCGTATCCAGGGTGAACATGACGCCGGATGAGCCGATATCCGATCTCACCATGCGCTGCACCCCCGCGGAGAGACAGACATCGCTATGCTCGAATCCTTGATGCACGCGGTAAGCGATGGCGCGGTCATTATAGAGCGAGGCAAAGACCTGCTTAACTGCGGACAGCACATTGTCGATGCCGCAGATATTGAGATAGGTCTCCTGTTGTCCGGCAAAAGAGGCATCCGGAAGATCCTCCGCCGTGGCGGATGAGCGGACTGCCACGGAGGGATGTTCATTGGGGCTGCCAGCCAGTTGCTGATAGGCCGATACAATGGCATTTTCCAATTGACCGGGTAGTTCGGAATCAAGCACCCAGTTACGGATGGTGCTGCCTGCGACGGCAAGCGCCTCCACATCGTTGATATCCAGCTGAGTGAGGATGGCGTCGATGCGCTCACCCAGTTGGTTATGTTGGATGAATTGTCGAAATGCGTGGGCGGTGGTGGCAAAACCACCCGGCACACTGACCCCGGATTTGGCGAGGCCGCTGATCATCTCACCCAATGAGGCATTCTTGCCACCCACCAGATCAACATGTTGCATGTTCAAATTTTCGAACCAGAGAATCAGTTCGTTCATTGTGCTACCTCGATTGTCGGTGCTGTTGTGATGTGCAGCATCAGGGAGGACTTCCGGTTCTTATTAAATGCCGCCGATCATGTTAAAGAGAAATTTGACCCCACCTATACTCTCTCATGCAAAACAAGTGTAATCTTCAGACCATCACTCTTCTATGCAATGGTGTAAATAGAAATTATTATAAATTACATCAAGCATCAAATATTGAGAAATCACAATGGTTTATTCCTGTCTTTTTCAATCCTTTATTAGGGGGTCTTTTGCCTGTTCTGCAGCGATGAGCTATCCATGAAGGATTTCTCTGAGTCAGATCTACAGCATTTTCGCGAGGCTTTGGAGCTGCGTCGCACTGAGCTGCAACAGGTTGAACAGACAGGCAAAGCCGCTGCAGGTGTGGTGAAACTGGATCAGAGTTCGGTCGGCAGGCTCTCCCGCATGGATGCCATGCAGGCCCAGGCGATGTCACAGGAGACCAACCGCAGGAGGGAGCTGGAACTAGGCAGGATCGGCTCCGCTCTCAAACGTCTCGAATCCGGTGATTATGGTTATTGCCTGAGCTGTGACGAGCCGATCGCCAGAGGTCGGCTGGAGTTCGACCCGACTGTAACTCACTGTATAGATTGCGCGAGCAAGGCGGAGACGTTGTAACCGGCTGTCGGCCGATTATCTGTGTCAGTCTCAGTCATGCCGCCAATTGTCTGATTCTATCGCTGACCTCAGGACTCGAGTCACCCCACGCTATGCCCAACTGAATAACACCGCTACAGGAGAGTTGATGGACATACTTAACTTGGTCTTCAATCCCCGCCAGCGGTCCACTGGGAATGCGGATCAACAATGTGTTCGATTCCAATGGAGTCTCCTCCAATGCGGCCGGATTGATCTTAAGTCCGGCGCCGCCATGACTCACATCCGTGATGGAAGCGTCTATCTGCCGGAGAACGTTCCGATTCTCATCCAGTATGTCGAGTTGCGCTTCAGTATCGATGCTGATTCTTGGATGTTCACGACGATCTTTCGCCTGTTGTGTTGGGGGCGAGTTGTCGTTGGGGTTTTGCTGTTGCGGCTGCTTGTTAGCGTGACTCCATCCGGTAGGCCATGCACTGAATTTTCTCCTTTTCATCATAAAGTCTGCAGGCAGGAGACTCTCCTGACGTATCCTGCGCAGACTGAACCCCCACTGGGTGTACAGCCACCTCAGACGGCAGTAGAGCCGGCCACGCTCAGTTTGGGATTTGTCGAGCGAATCACTGAGATCTTTTACCGCCAGCTTATAGCTTTCGGCGCTGTCTTTCTTTAGTTGTGTAAGTGTTGTTTTGACATGTTCATTGATTTTACTCTTACTTTCCTGATCCCCTTTCATGACAAACTTAACGGATTCTCTGAGGATGGTATTGGGGTCGATAAGTTCGCTTTCCTTGATATAGTCGGGGACAATACTCCTGGCTTGCAATTGGCTCCATTTCATCGTTTGCAGTAGCTGGCGTGCACAGACTTCATGTTGTTTGAGCGTACCCTGGGCTCGCGCTATCTCTGCATCCAATTCATGGATGCGCGCCTGGGAATCGGCGCCGTCATGCGCGAAGCTGTATATGTTGACCAGCAGGTCTCGCATGTTCGGCAAGGAATTTGTGTAGGTGACGTAGTTGATGGCCGCGCTCTGCTTCTCGTACATGGTCAGCATGATGCGATCGTTGATGGAGGCCAGAATTCTTTCATACAGGCGACCGAACCCCAGGGCTCTTCCCTGAGCGGTCTCGAAGATCGTACTGGTCAGCATCGCCCTGTATCCTAACGCCACGCCGATTGCCGCGAGAATATTGTCCCACCTGATAAGCTCCATCTCGGCCATGGCGATCAGTGTCGCAGAGGCACTCACCACGTTGAACAAGATCAAGGCAAAGACAGGGGGACGGGTGTAGATACTTCGTGAGCGCATGCACTGCCGGCGTCGAATGTCAGCCATGGTCAGCCAGATTGTAATACTGATCACTATCCCCAGATTGACCCAGATCGCAACGCCATAACGTTGTTGTCGAATCTCGATCCAGTCTCCCAGTTTCCATAACTCCTTTAATGAGTGACCAGGTTTTGCGAAATCTTCTCCAATATCAGCAGTCTTCTTGAGCACCAAGGGAGGCGATAGATTCTTACCGTCGCTGAACTCCATGCTGGTTTTGAACATCTTGTCAGTCTGCGGTGGACCCAACATGCCAGTGAAGAGCCTCTTTTTGAAAGATTCCGCCCAGCTACCGCGTGCGGGATTTCCGGGAATTCTCTCGGCGATGCGCAATACAAACAGGGTAGTGTCGTGGGCCAGGCCTCTGACCTCATCCCAGATCTCTGCGGTTTCGCCCTCTTTCGGCTTGCGATTCGGGCCTACCAGAGAGACAAAATAGGTCTCGGGAATATTCAGGGTGCGGGTGTCGTTGATGCTGAAAAGCAGGGGGCGATAGTCAAACCAGCCGCTGTTGAGTGCCTCGAACTCGCGTTTGACAAACTTCAGCTCATGGCGTCTTCCGAATATGCCCACGGCTCCGGGACGCTGCTCGAGAATCTTTCGAGCCTTTTCGCGGAGTTGCAGTTCGTCTGCATAGGGTAGTGCAAGATAGTCCTCCTCTCCCTGCACAAACTGGGTTTTGAATGCTTCAGCTGCCCGTTTGCCGAATTCATTATCACGGTATAGGACGCCGACAGCTTGGTAACCGGCATGGTCTAGGTGGTCGGAGATGGCTCTGGCGCGCGCCTCGATATCCACATTGGTCCGGAAGCGCCAATCATTTTCCTGATTCCCCTCCTGGGCGGTTACCAGCGGCGAGACGATGGGCACCGACGCCTTCTCCTCGTATTCGGTACGCTTTGCCAACTCAACGAAGATCCCGCTATCCGATGGTCCCAATACTAGATGGATGTTCTTGCCATCCTTGTTGTCGAAAATCGAAAAGATCGAATCAACTCCGGTAGTTTCATCAAGATACGGGTACTGCTCCATCTCAACCTGGAATTTTCCATTGTTCTTCGTGTATCTTTCGATAGCCCGATTCGCGCCACTCAGGATACGATTGCCTGTATCCCCTCCTCGATAGACCACGCCGATACGTAAAATCGGTTTGCCGGCATTCGCGGCAACACAAACTGCAGGCAGGATCAATCCGCTCAGCAGACTCCAGTAGAGAAGATGTATCAGAACGCGCTTGAAGTGCATTGTTTGATGCTCCTTGCATCGATTATTAACTGCCCCGGGACTCAGACGGCATAACCTGCCGGCCCGGTGACAGCTTCATTGCGCATGTTGGTATTTGGTTGCTATATCTTCAGAATAGGAAACTAGTGGGGTTTTTTCCAGCTGGTAGTGACCTCCGCATGTTGCCACCAACTTTCTTTGCATGGTTCATGGATGTCGAATCATCCAGCTTGGCTGCGCAATGCGCCCCGGTGAACCGGTCGATTGCCGATCAGGGATTGGGGTAGGCGGCCTTTAGTTCCTGATAGATATCCTCGCTGAATGAGTCACTATCCGGATTCAGTGTGGCAAGAATATCCACCAGATGTTCATTGTCTTCACGGCCATGCCAGATCTTTTCGTAGTGGCCCTCCTGGTAGCCATGGTCCTGACGGAAGAAGTTGAGGACATTCTTGCCGATGTACATTCGGTAGAGGTCATTTAACCCGATTCCGGCGAATCCCATGATGCTGGCGAAGATTGAGATATTTGCGCCATGGGTCTCGATGGCGTCTTTCGCCATCTCCTCAATAGCGGTGCGGAGGTCGAGTGCATCCCCCGGCTGCTGAAGTAGCCCGGCAATCTGTTCGGTGGTCTGTTCCATGGAACGGCCCTGCATCAACTGTGCGCTGAGCGTGAAGTGCCAGATGTCCACGACCTCCAACTTGACCTGTTCGATATCCGGTTTCTGATGTTTCCACCACTTCCAGCCATAGTGGTCCAGCATCTCGGCGCATTCAGTCCAGATCGCCCGATACCAGGGGTAATCCGCCTCCCGCCAGGATTCATTGATTTTGCGATTCATCGCATCCTGCAGTTCGAGCATTTTCAATATCTTTTCTTGCATGTCCGGTTTCGTTTCTCTGATCTGAGGCGATTGTGTGCATCCTATACTAACTTCACGCAAAGTTGGAAAATAGGTTTAAACGCAGAACAATAATCTGCCCACTACGAGATGTTTTACACGAGTTGGATAAAATGCCGGAAAACTATTCAAGACAAAGATCTACGAACATACTTAAGAAGACCATACACAGGTCATTCGGTCTTCTTCTTTTGCTGCTGTCAGCATTCGTTATTGCAGCACCGGCTGCTGTTGAAACCGTCATCGTGCCTATCAAGCTTGATTATCCATTGCTACAGCAATTGATGGTTACTCAGTTATTTGATACACCGAGCCAAAAAGTGGAAGTCCTGAGAGATCCGGCAGGTTGCAGTAAAATATTCCTGTCTGATCCTTACCTCAGTGAACAGCGGCAAAAGCTGGAAATTACCGCGCATGTCAAGGCTAAAATAGCGACAGATATTTTTGGTCGTTGTACCGGCCTGTTCGATTGGGTGGGCGATGCCAGGTTCCTTGCTGAGCCGGTTATTCTGCCTGGAGCACGATCGGTAAAGTTGAACATCCTCTCTACCCGACTCTACAATCCACAGGGCGAGCTGGTCAGTTCGGGACCCTTGTGGGACTTGGCCGATGGGCAGCTGCAATCTATGTTGAGCCGTTATGAAGTGGATTTGAACCCATCAATCAATGAACTCGGTAAGCTCATGCCGCATCTGCTGCGCCGGCATTCGGCACAGCAGATCAACAGGATCACCAATAGTCTGAGGTTGGCGGGGATGGTGGTTACACCGGATGGCATCGATGTTGATATCAGTCTGAAAATTGACCGGCTGCCACGATCATCACAGCAGGAAGCGATCCTGACCGCGGGTGAACTGCAACAAATGGAAGCGAACTGGCAAATGATGGATGCCATGATCACCAATGCGGTTAAGCATTATGCAGCAGCGACGGAGTTGGAAGATCTGCATGAAGTATTGTTGGAAATCCTGCTGGATGCCCGGTACCGGTTGATGGATGCCCTGGCGATGCCGGTAAGCCGTTCGGATGATCCGGTGCGCCACTGGTTTATCCAGAGCTGGCAGAGGTTGGGACCGGTTCTGCGTCAGATCAGCCTGGAAAAGCCTGGTCAGGAGCCCATGCTTATCGTCAGTCTGTTGACCGCAGCCAATGCGCTTCGCGCGCTGGATCGATTGGGTCCCGCGATCGGTCTGGATATTTCCGCAGATGGCCTAAGACGCATGGGGCGCATGCTCATCAATCAGCCGGGCATCGATCCACTGCGTTATGAAGATACCATCGATCCGGAACTTCGTCGTCTGTTCAAGCTGCCAGACGCATCAGGCTCAATTGAGCCGACAGGTTTTTATTTCAATCTATGGCCCGTTCGCTCTGCCTGGGCTAAAAGCTCGGATGAACGCCTTAATCTCTGGGTTCCACAAAAAAAAGAACTGCCGAAATATCTACCCATTATGCGGGATCTTCTCATCGCCAATGCCAACCAGATTGCCAAGGAGAAAAAGCTCGAGCCCTCTATCACTAAACTGTATAGGCACATGGTGCTGACAACGGCCTGGCAGGAGAGCTGCTGGAGACAGTATGTGGTGGAAAAGAAAAAGATAGTCCCTCTGCGTTCAAATACCGGTGATTCCGGCCTGATGCAGCTGAATGAACGGGTTTGGCGGGGATTTTATGATCCCCAGAAGCTCCGCTGGGATATCAATTACAACGCTCGGGCAGGCGCTGAGGTGCTGTCGCATTATCTTGTCAAGTATGCTCTGAAAAGGGATGAACACAAACGCTCGGGTGGATTGGATAATCTGGCGAGGGCCTCATATTCCGCCTATAACGGTGGTCCTGGGCAGACTTCACGCTATCGTAATCCCAAAGCAGCTTCCTCGCATAAGAAGATCGATGCGGCTTTTTGGAAGAAATATCAGGCTGTCAAGCAAGGTAGAGAGATGCAGGTGGCTGAGTGTCTGGGAGGTGATCCAAACAGCATCGCTGCTAGATCACCGAAGCAAGCGCCACCGAAAAAGCCGATCGACAAAAAAATTAATAAGCAACCATCCATGGCTAAAAAGAGCGTCGGTAAAGCCTGGGTATTTGCGCAGGATAAGCATCATTACACACTCCAATTGGCGGTCTTCAGTTCCTTGAAAGCAGCAGATAAGTTCAGGTCCGAAAACAACTTGCAGGGGATAGTCGCCATTGCGCCACTTGGCAAGGACAGGCAGGGCCAGTTTGTCGTACTGAATGGCAGCTATAAGACTAAGTCAGAGGCGGAGAGGCAGAAACAGCGCTATAAAAAACTCAAACCCTGGGTGCGCCAATTTTCTGATATTCGTTCAACCATACGATGATAGCTTGCGTCCTGAGGATTAACCGGAGCAACATATCTTTGCATCGTTGGAATGATTTATTCAAGCAGATTTGCCTTGTTACAGAGAAAGTTGAAAAATGGGGTAATTCGTTTTTTTTGTTAAGAAACGTTTTTCCTTTGTTGTCTATAATCCATTAACAGCTCAAGAAACTCATTAATATTTCTACATGTCCCTGCAAAGTACACGACCTGTCTTTCTCAATCTGCTGAAAATCAAACTGCCAATGATGGGCCTGGTGTCGATCGCCCATCGAATCACTGGTGTACTGCTTTTTCTCTCCATACCGGTTTTACTCTATCTGCTGGGGCTGTCCCTATCCAGTGCTGATGGTTTCGCGCAGTCTGTGACTATCGTCCAGTCACTGTCCTTTAAGCTTTTTGCCCTTCTGCTGCTATGGGCGCTGTTGCATCATCTGCTGGCTGGGATTCGATACCTGTTGATCGATCTGGATATCGGTGCGAATCTGCCGGAGGCAAGGACATCCGCGATAAGCGTATTTATTGGCGGGGTTTTGCTGGCAGTAGCAGGTGGGTTTCTCTTATGAGCAGACAGATGGCGGGTTTTCAGGCTTGGCTATTGCAGCGAGTGACCGCAGTCTATCTCGGACTCTTCATACCTCTTGCACTGTTTTATCTGCTGCTCAATCCCCCCGTTGATTACACCGACTGGCAGAACAGACTGAGTGATCCCTGGATCTTTACCGCAGTGTTCCTGTTTGCCCTGGCAGCCCTTATGCACGCCTGGATCGGTGTGCGGGATATCGTTATCGACTACGTAAAACCCTTCAGCGTGCGGATGACGGTACTCCTGCTGATCGGTGCAAGCCTTATCGTATCCGGTTTCTGGATGGCTGCAATCCTCTTCACAGCAGTCAAAATATTTTGAGTGAGATGAATCTATGCCACTAGATCGAAGACGCTTCGATACCCTGATCATTGGCGCCGGAGGCGCTGGTCTGAGGGCTGCCCTGCAACTCGCACAAGCCAATGTGCGGGTTGCGGTGGTTTCCAAGGTCTTTCCCACCCGTTCTCACACTGTGGCCGCGCAGGGCGGAATCAATGCGGCGCTGGCCAATGTGACCCCGGATAACTGGCACTGGCACATGTACGATACCGTCAAGGGGAGTGACTATCTGGGGGATCAGGACTCCATCGAGTTCATGTGCCGCGAAGCGCCGCAGATCGTCTATGAGCTGGAGCATTTTGGGGTGCCATTCTCCCGTTTGGATAATGGCCGCATCTATCAACGGGCTTTTGGCGGGCAGAGCCAGAATTTCGGCGGCGATCAGGCCAATCGCACCTGTGCGGCAGCGGATCGCACCGGGCATGCGATCCTGCACTCGCTCTACCAGCAGAACATTCGTGCCAACACGCACTTTTTCGATGAGTATTTCGCCATCGATCTGATTCGTCACGATGAGGGTGAATTCCAGGGCGCGTTGGTGTTGGAGATAGCGACTGGTGAGCCGCTGTTGATCGAGGCGCAGACTATCCTGCTCGCTACGGGAGGATGCGGCCAGCTGTTCCGCACCAATACCAATGCACATATCAACACGGGTGACGGCATGGCGATGGCGTTACGCGCCGGAATTCCTCTCCAGGATATGGAGTTTTTTCAGTTTCATCCCACCGGGATCGCCGGCAAAGGGCTGTTGATTACCGAAGGCGCCAGGGGGGAGGGCGGCCATCTGCTGAATGGTGACGGTGAACGCTTCATGCAACGCTATGCGCCGAATGCCAAGGAACTGGCCAGCCGGGATGTGGTGAGCCGCTCTATCTCCACCGAGATCAGGGAGGGCCGGGGATGTGGTCCGAACAAGGACCATGTGCTGCTCAAGCTCGAACATCTGGGTGAGGAGGTGGTGGCCAAACGCCTGCCGGGCATTCGTGAAACGGTGAAGACCTTCATGCACATCGATCCGGCCATGCAGCCGATCCCGGTCTTTCCCACGGCTCACTATGTGATGGGCGGCATACCTACCGACCGCTTTGGCCAGGTTGTCACAACGGTTGAAAATGATATGGCGCAGGGTCTCTATGCCGCTGGCGAGTGTGCCTGTGTGTCGATTCATGGAGCCAACCGACTGGGTGGTAACTCGCTGCTCGATATTCTGGTGTTCGGTCGTTCAGCCGGCAACAGCATCATTGAGTATCTTGCCCAGAACAAGATCCAGCGTCCGTTGTCCGAAGCGAGTATAGACCGGGCGATGTCTCATCTGCAACGCTGGGATCAAGCGGGCGATGGCGAGTCAGTCGACACACTCAAGGCGGATTTGAAACGCGTCATGGAGACCCATTGCGGGGTTTTCAGAAATGAGGAGGTGATGCGCGAGGGTGTCGTTGAATTAAGCAAGCTACGCGAACGCATGCCTGATGTGCGGCTGCAAGATACCAGCCGAGTCTTCAACACGGCGCGTATCGAGGCGCTGGAACTGGAGAACCTGATGGACATTGCGATGGCTACCATGATGTCCGCGGAGGCCCGCCAGGAGAGCCGCGGCGCCCATTCCCGCATCGATTATCCAGAGCGGGACGATCAGAACTGGTTGAAACACAGTCTCTACTACCTGCAGGACGACCAGCTTGAGTTCAAGGCGGTTCAGACCCAGCCGTTATCGGTAGAAACCTTTCCGCCCAAGCCGCGTGTCTATTGAGTGGGGTCCAATTCATGCAATTCAAAATCTATCGTTTCAATCCCGACCGGGACAATGAACCCTACATGCAGAATTTTGAGCTGACCGATGTGCAGCCGGGCATGATGCTGCGGGATGCCCTGCTGGCGTTGAAGGCACAGGACGAGAGTCTGACCTTTCGTCACTCCTGTGGGGAAGGGGTCTGTGGTTCGGACGGTCTGAACGTCAATGGACGGAACTGCCTGGCCTGCATCACTTCGCTTGCTGATCTGAAGGAACCCATCGAGGTGCGGCCGTTTCCGGGGATGCCGGTGATCCGGGACCTGGTGGTGGAGATGGAGTCCTTCTACCGCCAATACCGCACGGTCAAACCCTATCTCCAACATCATGATCCACAGCCTGAGACGGAACTGCTGCAGAGCCCGGAACAGCGCGATCAGTTGGATGGGCTCTATGAATGCATCCTCTGTGGCTGCTGCTCCACCGCCTGTCCCTCATTCTGGTGGAATCCGGACAAATACCTGGGACCGGCAGCCCTGCTGCAGTCCTGGCGTTTTCTGGCCGACAGCCGGGATCAGGCCACGGACGAACGGTTGGATGAGCTGGATGGTCCCTACAAAATGTTCCGTTGCCACAGCATCATGAACTGTGTGGATGCCTGTCCCAAGGGACTCAATCCCACCCGGGCCATCGGCCATATCAAAACCCTGATGCTGAAGAAATCGGTTTGACCCGGGACTATGGATTGATAGAGAGCTAAGATTACTTTCGCTCCAGCCGCAGGGTCAGATAACCGGTCTTCGGGTGATCATATCCGGGTAACTTCAGCTGCAAATTCGCTTGCATGGCATCGTCGGCATACCGCCAGTGCTTGCGGTCATAGCTGACCCATTCCTTATAGGCATAGATGTCTTGTTTGGGGGTTACAGTCAGGGTCTGGACATCATCGGCTATGAATAGATTCCCGCCAAAGGTGACCGGCGTATCGATGGCCACGTCTTGTGGGAAATGCAGGATGTACTTGCCATCCGCCGGAACCGTGTTGCCGAATTGGATGACTGGCAGCGCGGCGAATTCAGCATCGCTGGGTTGCTGGATCGATGCGCAACCACTGGCCAGCAGGATTACACTGGAGAGTAAGACGGTTTTCAGTTTCATTGAGAGCTCCTTGCGTTGAGTGATTCAGATTGTTTGTGGTTTTGTGCCGGAGAAATCCACAGGTTCCGTCGTGTCTTGTTCCTGCGTGGTTTGCTGCTCCGGAAACAGGGCCTGCAGGGTATGAACATATGTCTGGAGTGCTTGCAGACCCTGTTCGGATAACAGGTAGAGTGTTTGTGGTCTGCCCTTACCGCGCTGTTTATTGGCCAACAGATAACCGGCGGCCAGCAGCTTCTTGATGTGGCCTTCGAGATTGCCGTCAGTAACCTCCAGCACCTGCTTCAGTTCGGTGAAGGTGGTCTCCCCCCTGGCCGCCAGATAGGCGGTCAGGCGGGTCCTAATCGGCTGATGCAGCAGGGGGTCCAGGTCAAGCTGAGTCATGATCCTAGAATCCTCAGTTGGATGGGGTAGAGTGTGCGTTTGTGGTGGTGCAGGTCAAGGCACAATGACGCGGAATAGTTATTCTATTCCAAGGAGTTGTAACACAGACATGTGCCGCCACAAGCGTGCAATCTACCCCATAGCGTGATTCACTCAGTGGGTGAAGGTGTCTAGCGAACAAAACAAACATAATTTTAACTCGTTAACAGTAGAATGGAGCGGTCAATTGAGGAATCTAGGATGATTACTCCTCGAATTGCAGTTTCAGGCTAAGGTTCAGTTGCGGACCGCTTTCCGCCGCCAGATGGCTGGAGACCTGCCAATCCCGGATGCGGTAGGCATAGCCGGGCTTCCAGCGGCCCTCGCCGATGCGCACCCGGTTTTCCACTTCTCCCGCGATGATCGGAATGGAGACGGGACGTATGACCTGCATCTGTAGTGTGGTTTGATTGATTGGCGCGAGGGTGTCGCCTTCGAGCTTGATATTCAGAGGTACATGAGTGCCGGCGGGGAGAGTCAGGATCAGGCCTTTATCGTGCTGGGTTCCATAGCCTTTGAGATATTCATCCAGGGACACCTCCGGCCAGTCAGCGTAACTGATCTGGTTGGTAAGATTGATGGCGACGGTCGCCGGGCTCAACACCAGCCCGAGCCAGAGCAGACTGAGAAACAGCTCCCGGCGTCCCGTGGTGACAGACGTTCGGTTGACCAGAATGGAGAGCGTAGGCAAGCCGATACCAAAGGCGCTGGCGGCGATCCACTCCTGTTTATTGATCTCTGGCGAGGTTGCGAGCAGTGCAAGCCCAAGCAGTATGAGCAGGCCACCCCCCCAGCTCAACATCTGGCGGGAGAAGAGGCCATGGATATAGATACCGATGCCGATCAGCACCAGGGTGATGCCATAGAACAGGGAGCCGCCGCCATACAGGTTCATACCGATGTTGATCACCACAATCAGGGCGATCAGCATCCACCACACCTTGGTCAGCTGTTTCTGCACGAAGGAGAGGCTTTCATCCCTGGCGCGGCGTCGCTGAGCAGTCAGCCGATAGTCGAGGATCCCAGCACCGATGAGTACCAGTGAGATAAAGCTGTTTTGCCACAGCATGCGTGAGAACGGCTCGCTGAATCTCTCCTGGGAGAAGAGTTCCGGTACGAACAGAATGAGGAATGCCGCCGATAGCCCCCAGAGAAAGAAGGTATGTCTTTCGAGGTGCACGCTGGCATGCCCGGAAGCCAGCATATTGTGGATGGACCTGAGTTGGTCCTGTCCGTTATTTTGCAGGGGAGTAGTCATGTCTCAAATTCGTCCATACTTTTTAACTCTGAATTACAGAGTAATATAACTCTGTTTTTCAGAGTGTCAAGGCTTTCAACCAAATAAACAGGAGGAAGCGGAGGTTACCAATGGCGGATATGCGATCTCAGAGAGCGCGTGGAATGATGTGGTGAGTGCAAACGAACCGCATCGATCGGTGGTTGATTTGTTCGCAGAGCGGTATTGCTTATCTGCGTGCGGTTCAAGGGATATCTTGGAATATCCTTTCAGGTCGCAACGGCCGGTCATGTGAAGGTTGTTGTAAAAGCCCTTCCATGGACTTTTACAATACGGAAAATCTGCTGTGCCTTTCTGGACTGTTTTTAATTTGACAACTTGTCCAGTTCTAACAAGATGTTGATCAGTACATTCGAGAGCTTGAGCATCTCTGTTACCGCATCTTTAGCACCCTCGCTGTCGCCATCCCGGTGCTTTTGTAACGCCTCGTGGCTCGCATCATGGAAACGCTGATGTGGTTCGAGCAGCGTATCGAATAAGCTCTTCGTTTCGGCGCTGATGGCGGATGCCTCTTCAGGTCCCTCGTCATAGAGCCACTTTCCAAGTTTGCACTCCTGGAAATCCGTCCCCTGAAAATCCCCCTTTCCATCAAGGGTCGCCTGAATCTTTTTCAGATACTGTACATGGTCGTTCATGCGTTGAAAAAAGAATGCCTTTCCTGCCATTACTCAATCTCCTTTGTCAAAATTGTCATCGTGGGGGCGTAAACTATATCGAAACTCCCCGGTGAGGCCGAATAGTCCCCTATCGACGTCATATCTAAACCAGTTTGGTGATATTTTCAGCCGCCCGTTTTACGTCAAGAAAAATGAGGCCGAGCTTGGCCTTGGGTTTGGCCATCACTGTCACCACGGCCTCATCACCAGCGCCGGTCATCAGCACATAACCGTTTTCACCTTTAATAAGCACTTGTTCCAAACTGCCCCGGGATAGTTCCTGGGCAGTGCGGTCTCCCAGGGAGAGCATGGCGGCGCTCATGGCGCCGATCCGGTCTTCATCCAGTTCGGCAGGCATCTGGGAAGCCATCATCAGGCCATCGGTAGAGATCACACCGGACGCTTCGATATCCGCTGAGGTCCCGTTCAGTTCGTTCAAGATTGAATTAAGCATATCTGCACGCATAGCGTTTCTCCTTTTCAGTTTATTGATGGTTGGCGTAAATGGTCAGGTCTGAGATATCGTCTTTTGACATAAAAAATATTTCTAGTTGAAACGGTTTGTTGATGTTCGGCTTGTTAGGCCGTTAGGCTCCGTAACGTGTGCTCAGGGCCCAGACGAGTGTCGTCAGGGCCGCTTGGTTGAAATGCGGCATGCCTCCCACGACCAGAACAAAACGCTGATCACCCACAAACAGGGGCCAGAATCCCACCTGGCTATTGCCGGCGGCATCACTCAAGGCCCAGGCGTCGGTTCCCAGTCCCAGATTGTTTCTCAATAGCCCACGGTGGCGATCATGCAGGGACGCAATATCGGCGCTCAGCGCAGAGAGCTCCTCGGCGGCCTCGTGGGCGAACCCTTGGGAAGAAACATAGAATCCCTGGTCATCGGCCAGCAGGGCCTTGCCGTTTCCAGACAGGTCAGGCAGAAGGTCAGGGATGATATCTTCCAGGGCGCCGGCGGGTGCGCTCCTCTCTGCTTCCAGGCCTTCCACCCAGCCTAGCCCTTGGGCGTGATAGAGGAGTTCGAGGGACTGGTTGTCGTCATCGGAACCTGTCCACTCCTGCAGGCCCTGCAGAGACAATGATGGGGTAACCTCCTGTCGCAGCAACGCCCTCAGCAATTGCCGGGAAGAGTCCTCTCCGGGGCTGGAGGCGGCATAGTAAGCGCCTGCCGGGGTGGCGCTGATATACAGATCGTCGGCCAGTCGGTATTTTGTCATTTCAATCCACCAGCCCGGGATCGAGCGAATAGAGCAGCGCCTCGACCAGCAGTGAGACATCCCGGCGTTGCCGCGCGTCCACCTCGAAGATGGGGGACTTGTATCGGGTATCTTCCATCTGCAGGTGGTAATCGGCTATCGTGGGACGGATGCTTTCATCCGTGCGGGTCACGCCTATAACCACTTGGGTCTCGTCAATGAAGTCATCGAAGGCATCGAGAAAAAAATGCATGTCCTGGAAAGGGTCGGGTCGGGAATTGTTGATCAACAGTACAAGGCCAATGCCCCCTTCGGTGAGGATGTCCCACATAAAATCAAAACGTTCCTGACCCGGAGTGCCGTATAGATGAATGCGCTCTGTTCCATCCAGGTTCATGATTCCGTAATCCATCGCCACCGTGGTGGCCGCCTTGCGGTTTTTCGTCATGTCGCTGGCGGCTTCATCGGTCGAAACGATTGGAATGTCGCTGATCGAGGAGATGGCTGTGGTTTTCCCGGCGCCCACCGGGCCGGTAAAGATAATCTTGTGATTACTCATCTGTGTTCAGCCTCATTTTTTTCGCAAATGGTTCAGAATTCTTCCGAACAGGCCCAGCTGGCGGTTTTTCTGCAGAGGCGCAGGTTCTATCAATGTATCCACGGTACGCCGACCGGTTGATGCCAAACCCAGAGCATGGGCGCCGCTATAAAAGCCGAAGACATAGCGTTGCGGAATATTCAGAGTAGTTGCCGTAGCCAGCAGGGAGTGCGGTTGATTGGCCCATAAGGCGGCAATGCGTAGTGCATGAGGGAATAACAGCAGACGGGTCATGTTGGGCCAGCGGCTTAAGAATACCGGCGTATGCAGGCTGGTGCCGGCCGGTATACGACCCCGGGCTGCCCAAAGCGCGGTCTTCCACAACAAGGCATCTCTATTGGCAATAGAAGAATCATCATCCTGTTGGAGCCTGTGACCGGCCTCCAGGGTTGACACAGAAAAGCTGTTGTCGATAAGTGGAACGACAGACAGTGTACGCAACTGCGAATCACTGCACTTTAATGACACGTTTTGGCCGCCGGGAAAGATATCAATCAATCCACGGGGTGTATCCATCCGCACGCAGCGGTTTCTGTCATCCGCTGTCTCGCAGGCGCGAAACAGATGATTCTGGAGAAAATCATCAGGATTGTATTCAGCTTTCGCCAGCTGTTGTGGGTCTTCAGGATGGATATCCGGCGCAGTGCCGATCAATACCTTGGCGCTCTGCTCCTCCAGATAGTTTGCGGCATGATGGGTTGTGGGCGCTGTGGCTCTTTTCCTTACACGTTTTGTTTGCTCTTCAGTTTTATTAGGTGGATGCTCGATCTCTTGAGTCTGTATTTTTGGCTGCGCGGAGTCAGTCGGCTTTGCTTCGGTATCCGGTTCCCGCTGCCTGGATTGAAGTCGTATTTCTTGCTTCGCTTTGGTTAACGCAGAGATCAATTGATCTGGCTTCAAGGGCTTTTTTACATAGACTCCATTCTCGGCGTTTATTTCATGCAGGGAGAGGAGGATGACCGGTTGATTGGGATGGCGTTCCCGATATTCAGCCAAGAGGTCCTGCTCGTGGTATCCGTCCATGTCGAGAATGCCCGTCTCCGCCGAATCCTCCTCCACCAGAATGCATAGATTTTTACAGGGACCTTTAAAAAACAGACGCAACGCATTTCTCATACGTTCATCCATTCCAACCGCAGCCACCCGGATCGGTTTAGACTGCTGATTCATGTCTTAGCTCTCCTCACCAAAAAAGACAGCCAGTTCCCGCCAGGCATCCGCTGCCGGATTGGCATCTGCGGCGATCCTTTGACGCATCGTCAGAAAAGACTCTTTGGCATTCGTACGTCGGTAGATTTCAAGGAGGTCGTAATGCAGTTCCTGTCGCCCCGGGTCTTTGAGTATTGCGTCCTCAAGCACCTGTCGGGCCTCGTTTATCTGTCCATACTCGATATGGTCTTGGGCCTCAACGAGGGGATCCTGTTGTGATATTTCTCGGGTATCGAGTTTCATCACCAACTGACTGGCGCTATTGAGCCCTTTATTAAGCAAGGATGTCCTGGAGGGCAGTACTGCATCGGTCGTCCTAAGACCCGCATCAAGGTGCTGATCGAGAAACCTGTACCTCTCTTCGCCAAGGATCGATCGGGAGGCTTTAAGCATGCGTTCACGAAGTGGTCGACTCGATTCTTTCAGGATAGTGAAAAGATCCACCAAGGCCCCATAGACAGCATCTTCATCCTTTCTTTCGATATGCAGATATACACGTTGCACGTGGCTGCGCAGATCTTGTTGAGTTCTGGATACTGCATGATCGAGGTACTCTGCCGCCTTATCGCGCCAATCACCTAGCTTGAGCTGCAAACGGGGATTGCCTGGTATGTGGAATGCCGCATCGAATAAAGATGCTTTAAAACTGCTGTGTTGTTCTACCTCATCAGTGATTGCATTAAACCTGATAATCAGCGAGGGGGCTTCCACATGTTTATCCATTCACGTTTAGTTCCGCATTCAACAAAAATAACCGCATAGAAACCCTGTTTTTTCTTGGGATAAGAATCTATTTTTCTGAACGTTGTGGAGTTGCGCTGGTACAGCAAGATATTTGCGCTGGTATCAGGATAAATCGGCTAGGTGTGTATAAAACTTTAGTAAATCTATTTAAAAAATACTGACGAGTAGCTGAATTGGGGTTGATATGGGTTTTAAACGATTATTCAGAGTATTCTCAGGGGGGTGTCTTTGATCTATGTTATGGATGTACTTCAATAGCAAAGTATGGTTTAGTCTTAATAACAATACCTGGATATTAAATCAGGAGTGCATCATGGTCGTTCACAGACTCATGCTGAATTAACATTCTTTCGTTGTATGTGTATTCGCCAGAATAATGACGATACCATTTAACCAGGTATTCTCAAGTCGTAAGAATTTCAATGACTTGAGCATGTTAAAAATGGGTACTTTTGCAGGTCAATAGATTATGAAATGGGGATTCAAGAAAAAAGATGAGAGGCGAGATACGCCTTTACCTGAAAACCAGTTGGCGAAATTATCCCAGACTGGCCGATTTTATGGTGTCCAACTGCATCGAAGCAGTTGTAAAGCCTGTTCTCAGTTAGCCGGAAGGATTTATTCCTTCAAAAATGCGCCTGAATTACCGCTGGACGGTTGTGACGCACCTCAGTGCAATTGTGAGTATTTAGGTGTGGTCGATCCACGAAAGAGCAGAGACAGACGCTCCGGTATTGATCGAAGGATCGATATCAGGATGAGTGTGGAAAGACGCTACGGACAGGATCGGCGTTCAAGATCCGACAACTGGATCGGGTATGATCAATAAGCGGGAATAAACCCCGCATTCTCCTTCTGGATACCATGATGAGGAGAAGCTTCAGCTGTCCTCATCACATTTTCCGGTCTCGCAAATGCAGTCGAACCTGTTGTTGCGCTCGATGATCCCTTCGCTCTTGGTGACCTCGGTGAAAAATGTATGGCAGTGTCACTGCACAACCTCCTTGTAGTCGGTTGTTATAGAAATTTTTACCGTTACAACCCGCCATCCACTAATGCAATGGTCACATGCTTCTCAACTGTTAAATATGCGCTTCAGTGAGAGCTGTTCAGAACGAGTGGTTTCTCCATCATCATGCCGATTCGCTTAAGCAATTATCATCAGCATGATGCGGTAGAGTAGATACAATACCGCCGACTATCTCTTGAGATTGGGTTAAATTTCTCACCAGGGCAACAGCCAGTGAAAGCCCACCAGAATGCTTCCGATATGCCATACCAGTTTGTACGAGGCAGATCGATTTGGATTGGTTATCGTTTGGTTGCTGCGGTTAGAAGAGATACCATAGTTTGCAAACAGGGCAGTGTGTGAGCTGTCTGCGGTATAGTGTGCTGTGGGAGCACTTCTTATGAAGTGAAAGAATTCCGGATGCATAAGAATTCAATTAATAACTTTAAGAATTCGGAAGAAAGGGTGTTTCGTGAAAAGAATGATAATACTTGTGCTGTTGTTTGCCGTTGCCGGGGTCGCCGTTGCGGATGTTGAGTTGATTGCGCCAGAGGCAGATCTTGCCTCAACCTCTCTTGCGGAGCTGGGCTTTACCAGTGGCTACACTTTCGAAGGTCTGCAGTCGAATCATGAGCAGGTTTTCCATTTTCCCGTACCGCGCAGCGCGGTTTCCGGTACGGGAGAGCTGATCATCGACTACGAGAGTTCGCCGCAACTGGATGAACGCTCCATGCTGCGGGTGGATGTCAATGGCGCCCCCAGGATTGCCAGACATCTGGGACGCGATGCCTCCCGGGGCCGCTTGACGGTTGCCTTGAGCCCGGCAGAGATTCAACGTTATGAATACCTGAATGTTGCAGTGAAGGCTTCCCTGCTGATGAACGGGGACCGCTGCCTGAATGACCGGCTGAAGATCAACTACCTGCACCTGCGGCCTGGGAGCGGATTACGCATGTCGCTCAAGCAGCGCGCCAACAGTCTGCGGGAGGCCTGGGATCTGCTGCCCAAGCAAGTCCGCATCTCGCTCCCGGGGAACCTGACCGAGGAGGCCTTTGCCAATGCCCTGCTATTGGCCCGCCGTCTCCAGCAGGATGGAAAACAAGTCGAATTTCTCCGCTTGCCGGAGTTCGGGGAGCTGATCGTCGCCGATACTCGGACTCTGGAGAGCGCCATCCGGCAACGCTATCTGGCCAGCCCGGAGCTGCGGGAAACCTTCGGGGTCGAATCCATCACTCTGCCGCAGGTTAAAGATGCCTGGCTGCTCAAGCTGCCGGATCGGCAGGTCGTGGTCTTTTCCGAACCCTTCGCCAGCCTGCCGACGGAACTGTTCGCCCCCACATGGCGGAAGGTGGTCTTGGGCGATGCCTACGATGCGCTGGTAAGAGGTACACCGGGCGGCCGGGTGGACGGCGATGGCAGGCTCATGATTCCGCTCGAGCGCTTGGGACTGGATCTGTCGACCCGCTACGTCAGCCATAACACCAGCTGGCATCTGCCACTCTCGCCGACGGTGCTGGCTGGGGATCTGCGCCCCGATGTGCTGCATCTGGAGATGATTTCCAGCCCCAGCGACACTGAAATCCCGCTGATGCTGCAGGTTTTCCTGAACGGCACACTGCAGCAGGTGTCGACCCTGCCGAACGATGGCCTGTCTCATCAGCTGACGGCTTATCTTTCATCTCACGACTACAAACCGGGACACAATGACCTGCAGCTCAGGGTGCAGCGCAATCTGATCAGTGGGGACTGCCAGACTGAGCCGCCGGCCTATCCGGTACAGCTCACCAGCAACAGCTACCTGGTGGTATCGAAACAGCGCGAGAAACCCCAGGAGTTCCATGATCTGCATGCCTGGTTTGCAAACGGCTTCGACCTCTTCGTCCCCAGGCCGGACGGCGCGGATGCATTGGCAAACCTGGTATTTCTGGCCAACCTCCTCAGCCACAACGACTATCCCCTGGTGGCGGAACGCATCCGTTTTTATATCCCTGGGGAACCTGTAGACACAGCTGGCCCCTTTATTGTGTTGGGTGAGGCCGGACTGGATGTGCGGGATGCCGGGGTGCGTTTCGATCGGGGACGCATCCGGGTGCAGAATAGAAAGGGCGAGACCCTGCTGGATGTGGATCGGTTAGCGCATCTGACCATCTCGCAACTGGTGCAGGTCGGCAACAGCCATGGCTTGTGGATCCTGGCCAGAGATGGCGCTCCGGCCCCCGCGCACAAACCGCTGGAGCTGGAAAACAACTCGGTGGCCTTCTCTGATTCACGCGGGTTGCTGCTGACCCTCAATCCCGCTCACCGGGAGGTCAGTCAGGTCGACTACCCGGAATATCAAGCCTGGTTCGATCATTTGGGCCGTTACCGCTTCTGGCTGCTTGCCCTGGGCTGGCTGCTGCTGACCCTGCTGGTGGCCCACCTCTACAGCAAGGCTCGCGAGCATAGAAAACTGGAGAAGGACAGCTAGTCTTGGCGGGCATATTCCACAGCGGCAGGCAGCTCGGCGAGATCCTGCTCGAGCGGGGACTGCTCAGCCAGGATCAGCTGCAGGAGGCGCTGGCCCTGCAGGAAAGCTGGGGTTCGCGGCTCGGGGATATCGTGCAGGCCAAGGGCTGGGTCAGAGCGCTGGATTTCTATACCGCGCTGGCCGACCATTATGACCGTCCCTTCATTAACCTGATTGATCAGCGGCCGGTTCCGGAGCTAATCCGCCGGGAGGAGATCCCCTTCTACACGGAACTGCTGGTGTTGCCCTGGAAGCAGGAGCAGGGGCGTATGCTGCTGGCTACGGCGGACCCTGGGCCGGAGGTCGAAAACTTCGCCCGGGAACGCTGGGGGGAGGCGGTGGATTTCGTCGTCACCTCAAAATTCGACATCATCTGGCTGCTGCAGCAGAACCAGGATGAATACCTGAGCGAGCAGGCGGTCTATGAGCTGGCCGAACGCATGCCCGAGCGGTCGGCGCGGCTAGTCTTCACCTTCCCCCAGCTGGTCGGCATGAGCATGGTCGGCTATCTGCTGATGCTCAGCCTGGCGCTCTGGCCGATCCCCACCCTGATCGGTCTCAATATCTTCGTCAGTCTGTTTCTGATCGTCAATTTCGGCCTGCGGGTGGTGCTGGTCTGGGTGGGTGGCGACCACCGGATCGACGTCAAGGTCACAGAGCAGATGGTGGCGGCTTTGGACGACAAGGAACTGCCAATCTACACTATCCTGGTGCCCATGTATCGGGAACCGGATACCCTGCCGGTGCTGAGCAGCGCACTGCGGCGCATGGACTACCCCCTGTCGAAGCTCGACATCAAGCTGATCCTCGAAGAGGACGATGATGAGACCATCGAATCGGCCAAGGCGCTGGGTCTGGAGAGCACCTTCGAGATCATCCGCGTGCCGGACTCCCTGCCGAAGACCAAGCCCAAGGCCTGCAACTATGCGCTGAACTTTGCGCGGGGCGAATTGGTAACCATCTACGACGCAGAGGACAAGCCGGAAGCGGACCAGCTGAAACGGGCGGTGGCGGCCTTCCGCAACTCTCCCAACAACACTGCCTGCATTCAGGCGCGGCTCAACTATTTCAACAGGGACGAAAACTGGCTGACCCGCATGTTTACCATGGAGTACTCCCTCTGGTTCGATTTCTATCTGCCCGCCCTGGAAGCCTTGCGGGTGCCCATTCCGCTAGGCGGCACCTCCAACCACTTCCAGATGAAGGTGCTGCGGGAGGTTGATGCCTGGGACCCCTTCAATGTCACCGAGGATGCGGATCTCGGGGTGCGCATCACTCAGTTGGGCTATAGAGTCGGGGTGGTCAACTCCACCACCTTCGAAGAGGCCAATAACCATGTCGGCAACTGGATTCGCCAGCGTTCGCGCTGGATCAAGGGTTATATGCAGACCTACCTGGTGCACATGCGCAGCCCCGCCGCCTTCTACCGTTCGGTGGGTCGGGTGGGCTTCTGGGGCTTTCAGTTCTTTATCGGTGGCACGGTGGTCAATGCCCTGTTGACCCCCTGGCTGTTCGGCATGTATCTGGTCTGGCTGATCACCCAGACCCAGGCGCTGGATGTGATCTTTCCCCCGGCGCTGCTCTATATCAGCCTGTTCAATCTACTGTTCGGTAATGGCTTCTTTATCTACGTCTCGGCCCTGGGGGCCTTCAAGCGTCGCTATTACCGGCTGATCCCCTATGCGATCACGGTTCCCTTCTACTGGGTGCTGATGTCCATTGCAGCCTACAAGGCCTTGTGGCAGCTGATTCACAATCCCTTTTACTGGGAAAAGACCCAGCATGGCCTGAGCAGCTTCGAACACCATGATCTCGAATCCGCAAAAGATTAGCCCCGCCAGCTTCTGGGCATTCCTGGCGCCCACCCTGCTGCTGGGTGGGCTGACCGTGTGGCTCCTCGAACACCATTACCTGAATGATTCGGCCCTGCTGCGCTGGACCAAGCTGCTCTCGGTGCTGGATGCGAGCTATATCCACCTGGAGTATATCGGCCTGATGCATCCCCATGTGCCGATCTATCTGCTCGCGCCGTTCTACTATCTGCCCGGGCTGGCGACTCCGGCCGCCCCCTATCTGCTCTCGGTGTTGTGCGGTGGCCTGTTGCTGGCGGTTTGGAACTACCATCTGCGCTTGAAGCGCTATGGCCTGCGCTCCCGTGCGCTGTTGATTTTTCTGGCCGCCGCGAATCCCCTGTTTCTCTGGGCTGTGACCAATGGCAGCGAAAAGGCCCTGAGCCTGTTGATGTACTATCTGTTCTGTTTCGCGGTGCTGCGGACCCTGCTGCAGCGGGATTCCCGCGCCATTATCATGCTGGCCAGCGCCCTGGCCGGCTATTTCTTTGTCGATGAGCGGACCTTTTTTCTGGTCGTGGCCTTTCTGCCCCTGATCCCCATGGTAGCCCCGCCGAACATGCTGCGGGAGTCACCGCTGAGCGTGTTCTTCGTGATCAGCCTGCCGGTGGCGCTGGCGGCCGCTTCCTGGTTCTATCTCAACTGGATATTCCACGGCGATGCCAGGATCTTTCTCAACGTCTCTGACTCCGCATTTCTGGGCGAGCTGCTGAACAGCCGGCAGAGTGACTGGCTGCTCAATTTTGGCGGTAGCTGGGTGATGCCGACGCTTGCAACCCTGTTGTTGGCAGTCGCCGCATTCCCGGGGATAGTCTGGCAGGCCACCGTGGTCTGGCGTTCTCCCCGGTTACGGCGCGGGGTGCTGACCTTTTTCCTGGTCCCGGTGCTGGCCGTGGGAGTGGGCAGCAGCAGCTATTTTCTCGGACACCCCATGGAGATGCTGTTTCTGCTCAACGCTGGTTCCATGGTCGGTTTGCTGCTCCTGCCTCGCGCCAGGTTGCGGCAAAAGACCCTGGCGGCCGTCTTCCTGCTGCTGGGAGATCTGTTCGGCGGTATGTTGTTCTTCTGGAATCCCTCCCCGGATATGCTGGAGTGGCGTCTGGCTGTAACCGGGCAGGGCAGTGCTGCAACTTACATGGATGAGCGCCGACTGGGACAGTTTCTGGCCGCCAATCGTTTGCCGACTCTGATGGATGAGCGGGCAAGCTATCGCATCATTGCCGCCCGGGGAGATACGCAGGGTCTGGTGCTCTCCTATATGCCGGCATTCAAGCTGGCGCTGCAGCGGGCAGACCCGGCCGTGGCTCAGGTCGTAGTCATCAATCCGGCCCACCGGCGGGCTTATATGGATGGGATTACTCAGCAGTATCCGGGTTTGTATGCCAATGGAATGCCGGGTTACAACCTGGTCTACCGGAGTTCGGACTGGCATGTCTACCGTCAGCATGGGGTGCTGCAGTGAAGGTGGGTCTGGGAACCAGACTGCTGGGGGCTGTCTTGGCTCTGCTGATGCTCTCCGCCTGCAACCACACCGATAGGATGCGGGGCGCCAATCTGCTGCAAAGCAGAACCGTACTGTTTGAGCAGGAGGCGAGTGGTGAATCGATCCGCCGTTTGCACGAGCTGGGCGCCAATACCCTGGCCCTGGTGCCGTTCCTGCAACAGTCGTCCACCGACTCGGTGCGCATGGAGCCCGCCGGGGGCATGAGCGAAGAAGGCCTGCGCCGGGTGATCCGCAAGGCAAAGTCACTGCAGATGCGGGTTGTGCTGAAGCCGCAGATTCTGGTGCAGGGGAGTTGGGCCGGTGAGATAGCGCCTGCCGATTGGGATGACTGGTTTACGAATTATACCGTCCATCTGGAGCAACTGGCGCGTCTGGCGCAGGAGGAGGGGGTGGAGATGCTGGTGATCGGCACAGAGCTGAAGCAGTCCATCCGACAGCCTCAATGGCTGAGCCTGATCAAGCGCCTGCGCGAGGTCTACCAGGGTCGTCTTAGTTACGCTGCCCACGGCATCGAAGGCCTGCGGGAGGTCACCTTCTGGAGGCAGATCGATGCCGCTGGTGTGACCCTCTATCCGCCCCTGGGAGAGGACTCAGGGCAGGCCGATGAACAGATTCGCGCAACCCTCAAGACGCTACGGAAAACCGCCCGCGATCTGCCGGCGCCGCTGTGGGTGGCGGAGGTCGGGATCGCCTCCCGCAGTCGGGCGACGCGGCGCCCCTGGGCCTGGCAGGACCTTACGCATGAGGAGCAGGAGGTGGATCTGCAGGTGCAGGTGCACGTCCTCGACCTGTGGCTCGACGCACTCTCGGTGAGCTGGTTGGATGGTGTGCTGATCTGGGCCTGGTACAGCGACCCGGCTGCCGGTGGCGCAGGGGATAACGGTTTCACGCCGCAGAATAAACCGGCTGAGCAGGTGCTGGCCTGCCACTGGTCGGGGCGATGCCAATGAGTTTCCGCCTGTTTCTGACGGTTTTGTTTCTGCTTCTGCCCTGGCGTCTACAGGCCGGTGACTGGATGCTGTCCGAGGGGGAGCAGTCCCTGTATGGCAGTCTCTCCCTGTCCCGGGCGAACAGTTATTGGGATGATCGGCGTGAGCTTCAGCAGGAAAGTTGCACCAGCCGTGACTGGAGCACAACCCTGCACTATGAATACGGCTACTCCTACTACCGGACCCTGTTTGCCGCGACCTCCTTCGAACGCAACCAGTGTGGCTCTGAGAGTTCCACTGGTATTCCTGATCTGAAACTTGGGATGCGCGGCAGGGTCGATCACTTCCGCAATGGCTACACCTGGGAACTGGCCGTGACCCTCCCGGTCAATGGCGATACCCGGGACCGGCGCAAACCGGGTTCCGGCCTGTTTGGTATCGAGGCGGGTTTGTTTCGCACCTATCGTGACGATCCATACGAAAAGCCCTTTACCGTCATCACCCATGGAGTCTGGGGCTGGGGGATAGGTACGACGCTCTGGTCGGGTGGTGGCGGACAGGAGTTGTGGAGTGATCTGAACTGGCGGCGGCGCCTGAGCCAACAGTGGCGCTTCAAGACCTGGCTCAGTGGCCGCTACTCCCTGTCCAGGGACGGAGCCGGCTCGGACTATGACTTCAGCAGCCGCAAGTCGACCGATTATGACAAACTCTCTCTGGGCGCCAGGTTCTCCCGCAAGCTGTTCCGTAATACCAGTCTGGGACTGGCTCTGGAGCAGGCCCTGTGGGGCCGGAGCACCAGTCAGGACACCACTCTGCGACTGGAATTTTACAGGTCCTGGGATTAAACATGCCCAACTGCTATCTCTAGGTTGAAAAATGCGTTACTGGATATTCTTGGTTCTTCTACTCTGCTGGGCTTCGTCGATGGCCCAGTCCCTGCAGATCCAGAGCTGGGCCGCCAATCTGCGTGAAGCGCCCGGCAGTCATGCCAGGGTGGCCGCCATTTTGCATCGGGGACACAGGGTGGATGTCGAGGCCTGGTCCGGCGACTGGGCGCGAGTGCTTAGCGGGGCAACCGGCGTGAGGGGATGGGTCTACGCCCCGGCCCAGAACTGGCAACGTCTGAATCATAGGAGGGCGCCCAAGGCAGCGACAGTCACCCGGGCAGCCGTCACGTTAGCCAGATCCTCCCAGACAATGTTGGCGCCCCCTGCAGCATTTGCAGCCGGGGACAGACTGTTGGAAGTGCCGGTCATCCATGAACTGAATCTGAGCATGCACAAACTGGATGCTGAGGTCCTGTTCCGCAAGGAGCCACATGACAGATCCTCCTTCGCCGTGAATATTGCTGAGGATGACCGCTCGATTCCCGGCCGGGTGGAGGTGAAGGGTAGCTTCACCCGCAACTTTCTGAAGAAATCCCTGCTCGTCAAACTGGAACGGGGCGGAGACTGGCGGGGCAGGAAAAGGTTCGCCCTCAACGCAATGGCCACCGATCCGTCGAGCATGCGCGAATGGCTTGCCTGGGATCTGATCGGCGCTCTGGGCATGCCGTCGGCAAAGGTCGACTATGTGCGTCTTTCCATCAACAATCGCTACATTGGTCTGTTCCTGCTGTTCGACTGGATCACCGATGCGACCTTTGAGCGGCATGGACTGGGGGCAGGAGGTCTGCTGTTCCATCCTGACGATAAGCATTTCTGCGGCGATCTCTCTCTCGGCAACCTGCCGCGTCTGCAAGAGTGCTGGTTCAATCTCTCTCCAGCCGTTGCACGGGAGCCGGGCTATGCGCCCTTGAAGTCCCTGGTAGAGGAGCTGGCGCGGACCCCCGTGGAGGCCTTCGACAGTTACCTGGAAGCCCATTTCAATCTGGATACGGTCATCAACTGGCTGGTGGTGAACGCCATCACCAGCAATGGCGATACCTACAACAAGAACTACTTCCTGCATCGTGCTTCTGAGAGTGGGCGCTGGTCGGTGGTTCCCTGGGACTACGACCTCAGCTTCGGCCGCAATGCCGATCCGGTATTGGCCTTTCCACGCAATATCCTGAACGACAACTTCCACTATCTCAGCCCCCCTGACCTCGGCGTGAAGCATGCGCTGAAGGAGAAGAGCCTGCAGAACCCGGTGCTGATGGAGCGTTACCGGGCGCGCATGGCCCATGTGCTGGGACTTGCGCGGGGCGGCTCTTCCGAGGAAGCCTTTGGTTGGTTCTCACTGGAGCGGTTTATTGCCCGGGTCGCGCAGATCAGACGAATCATCTCCAGTGATATGCAGCGGGAGCGCTACCGCTCTAACCCACCGAGCGCGGCGCAGACGCATACCGCCGCACTACGCTGGTATGGCCTGATGCGTTATCACTATCTGAAACAGCTGCTCATCGAGCCTAGCCCTTTTGGAACAGCGCGCTGGATGGCAGGCTCCAGCTACCCTCTGTTACTGGATGAGTTTCCGCAGCAGGCGCCTCTTTCGCTGACGGTGAATGTGGACCTTCCGGCCGGGGAGTCCTGGGTGGCGCCCACCGATGCGTGGCTGGGTCGGCCCCTGGGCCTGCTCCACTTCCCGATGCTGCCGCAAGCCAGCCGGGTGCGCATGGAGGTAGTGGGTGAGCAAACACCGGATCTGCTGCCCCCAGGATTCAGTCCCACCGATTGTATCCGGCGCAGCTGGTTTCTCGATCTCAAGACCCCCCAGGAAAAGGTGAGTGTTGATCTCGACCTCGATTATCTGCACCAGAGTTCAGTCCAGCACGAACTGGGAGGTATCGACGAAGGGCAGGGCCTCAGCCTCTGGCAGATGGCCAATGGGCTGTGGCGAGAATTGCCGACCCGGTTCAACAGTTATGCCAACACCCTCTCGGTCGATGGCGTGAGCCTGTCAGCAGGGCAGGTGTCCCGTTTCGTTGCCTGCACCACAAGGTAGTGCTACCGGTTGAGTCACGCAGGTTATTCGGGCATGTGGGGTGGATCAAGGTCTTCCGGTGTTTTGGGTTGTTGCTCAGATGCTTTAAGCAGCCATTCACTGACCTGTTCAAGATGCTTTTGTTTGCTGGTAAGCATGTCCACGGCAAGCTTTCTGATATTGGAATCCGATGTCTCTTCGGCTGTTTGCGAGTAGAAATCATAGGCACAGCGTTCTATGCGCATGGCAAGCTGCAGTGCTTGGGATGGCGTCATCAGATAGTTGGTGTGCTGCATGCAGTTCTCAGGCCCATCCAGGGTGAGCCATTGATACTCCCAGGGGGGCACCTGCGGCAGATCCAGACCGTTGGCGGAATGGATCAACTCCCCGGCATGGGTCTCGCTATAGTTTCCCAGCTTGCGGAAGAGTCCGGCAACCTCGAGATTATTGTGTACCTGCATACTGTCGGCCATTTCCTGATAACGCTCGGCCAATTCCTGCTCCAGTGCCTGGGCGTTGACGAGAAATTCGGCCTCCGACGTGAAACTGATGGATTTATCCTGACTCATCGCAGAAATTCCTCCTCGATCCGGCTCAATGAACCCCGCGGTTGCTGGATCGGTTGCCAAACCGACATGGGATGCCGATAGAGCACGCCCAATGTCAGACCGTCGTCGGTCTGGATGCAATTGGTGGTCTGCAGGGGATCCTCAGTCGCTGGGTCAAGGGGATGGACCTGTTCTTTCCAGCCCTTCTGCTCAGGGCGGAAGGTCTGGCAGGGGCTCAGTACCTGTACGAAGGCAAAACCACGGTACTCAATCGCTTCCACCAGCAGGTGGGTGAGATCGGCGGGTTTGCCTGAGTAGCCACGGGCGATAAATCCGGCGCCTGCCGCCAGTGCTATCGCCGCCGGGCGGAAGCGCGGGATGCCGGTGCCATGCGGCGTCAGTTTACTCTGAGTCCACTCCGGTGCCGTGGTGGGCGAGGCTTGGCCCTTGGTCATTCCGTAGACCTCGTTGTCCATGACGATATAGGTCAGATCCATGTTTCTGCGGCAGGCGTGCAGGAAGTGGTTGCCGCCGATGGAGAAACCGTCCCCATCTCCCCCCACAGCCACTACGGTCAGGTCAGGGCGGGCGGCCTTCAGGCCACTGGCGACCGGTAATGCCCTGCCATGCACCCCATGGAAACCGTAGGTGTTGAGATAGGCGGGCAGGCGCGATGAACAGCCGATGCCGGATATCAATGCCACGTTCTCCCGCGCCAGTTCAAGATGAGCCAGGGCCTTGGTCAGGGCGCTGAGCACCGCATAGTGGCCGCAACCGGGACACCAGACCGGCTTGATGTCGGACTTGTAGTTCTTGGCTTTCAAAACAGGATGAGCTTTCATCGATCGGCTTCCTCTGATGTCTACTTTAACCGTTAGACCAGATTCGAACTCGGGTGACGATCTCACCCGGTCGGAAGGGGATGGGGCCAGGCCTGGCCAATGATTCGGCGCTGTCGGGCAGGATCTGCTGGGCGTGCAGATAGTGAAAGAACTGGGCTTGGTGGTTCTGTTCCACCACCAGAATGCGTTTAGCTGTTTTGATCAGTTCTTGCAGTGCATCACGTTGTAGTGGCATCAACAGTCGAATGGCGATCACGCGAGTGGCGATCTGCTGCGCACTCAGACGTTTGGCCGCCTCGAAAACAACTCCGGCAGTGGAGCCCCAGGTGAACAGGCAGAGGTCCCCATCGCCTTGGGTCTCAACCCAATATCGCCCATAGTCAAAAGTCTCAAGCTTGTGCTGGCGTTTATGCAACTGCGACAGATGGTCGACTGCCTGGCTGGATGGCATGCCTCTCTCATTATGCTCCAAACCCTCACCTGTGTAGATACAGTCAGGCAGGCCAGGAGTACTCATCGGCGAAACCCCATCCGCACTCAACTGATAGCGCAGATAGGGCGCAGCAGAGTGGGGGGCGCTTTTCCGCCGCAGTTCGAATGAACCCGGTCTGACAGGATCGGTAATCGCCCGGTTCTGAGCCAGAAACTGATCGGTGAGCACAATGGCGACGCTCTGCAGCCGTTCGGCAAGCCCCACCGCCCACTCCGTCGATGTGGCGCAATCAGCGATCGACAAGGGAGCAATCACCAGATGAGGGGCGTCCCCGTGCATGCCATACAGCGCCAGATTGAGATCGGACTGTTCCGATTTGGTGGGAAGACCAGTGGATGGGCCACCGCGGGTGACATTGACCACCACGAGTGGCGTCTCACTGGCTACCGCCAGACCCAGGCCTTCCGCCATCAGGCTCAGGCCTGGTCCTGAGGTTGCGGTCATGGCCGGAACGCCACCGAAAGAGGCTCCGATCAGCATATTGATCGAGGCCAGTTCGTCCTCGGCCTGTAACAGTGAACCGCCCATTTGCTCCAGCCTTGGGGAGAGCCACTCCAGCATGTCACTGGCTGGGGTGATCGGGTAGGCTGCGACAAATCTTATCCCGCCGCGCAACCCGCCCAGACCACAGGCCTCGTTGCCGCTGATGTTCCACAGCGGCCGTTTGTCCGGCATCTGATCTTGTTTCAGCAACCTTTTTCTGTCCGTTACTGAGCGAAAGCCTTGCTCGACACATAAGGCCGCGGCTTCGCTGATCTCGCTACCCTTTTTAGCCAGGCCTGTCCGAGTGGATTCCATCAGAGAGTTAAGATCCAAGCCGCACAGGTATCCGGCGATGCCAAGCACAATCATATTGCTGCGCCCGTCAGTGATGTTGGCGGCAAGCTCATGGACCGGCAGGGGCAGGACCTGAGCCTGGGACTCAAGCAGACAGGGGGGGACGGCATCCGTGGCGGAATCCGTTACGATCAGACTGTGGGAATTCAGTGGAATCTCATCTGCAAAGCGCTCCACATTCCGCCAGTCGAGTCCCACCAGTAGATCGAAACGGTCATCCAGGCAGTCGACCGGCTCGGAAGAGATGCGCAGCATGGCGGCGGATTCACCGCCTCGAATCTGCGGCCCCAGGGAGCGGCTCATCAGGCCATAGAGACCCTCAGCGGCGACGGCTTCAAGCAGAATCAGGCCGCAGGTGATCGCGCCACTGCCGCCGGATCCAGTGACTGCAATAGATAGATCGAGGTCATTGGGAGACTGATCAGAGTGCATGGGCTTGGTAATGTTCATCATCATCTCAGACGAATGATCGACAATGGGTTCTTCGATGCCCAGTATACTCTGGTAACTCCGTCAGATAATGTTCGTAATTTTGTGACAGGTTAGACATAAATTTATTTGGAATTTAATCGTTCCTTAAGAAAAACCTACCAATCTTAAAGTGGGAAATATATCCCAAGTAATATTTTTGGTTTTGTAAGACCTGGATTTTCAGGCTTACTCAGATAACAGCCTATTGGAGGTTGCAGATATGTCCCTGATAAAACAGCTACTAAAGGTTAGCGTTGCCTCAATTTTGTTGGCAGGCACAGTGTCTGTTGATGCTGCGCAAACGGTTCAGCAATACAGTATTGATGATCTCATGAACGATACGTTGCTCAGTAAGGAGATCACAGTTCTCGTCCAGGTGAATAGGATCAGCGGAAAGGATACTCAAGGTCAACGACAGGTTTTATATGAAGATAAAGCCGGAATGCTTGTCGATCTCGATCTGATGACTGCAGCTGTTCAACGCCTCGATGGTCGTTTGATAGCTGTTGGAGTGTATGAGGATATTCAGTTGGAGCTGTCGAATGATGCCCATCTGTCAGGACCAAACAGCTTAATGTTGAGGGCGCCTATCTCAGAGCATGGAGATACCGTAATTATCAAGGCGCAAGGTGTGATCCAGGTTAGTCCGGCGAGGGAAGTGACTTCTCGGATAAACATAGAGATGCATGAATTCTCCCGGCCACTGCAACCAGCATTGGTGCGTGCCTTACTTGCAGCAACCCCGGCAAGAGGATGTGACGTGAGTGCCGTGTGTTAGTACTCCATCAATGCAACCTTGACAGAGTACTAGTAGGGAGCATTGTTTTGCGATGTTAGACAGCAGGCCAAATCAGGCTTGATCTGTTGAGTCTAAATATTTGCCGGTTTGTTGCATGGGTGATAAACCGGCATCAGGAGGTCATGAAGACCGCAGGATTCTGTTTGTCCTCATCAAGTCCGGTCCAGATGCTACTGTTGCCGTTTTCTCTAAGGGTGAATTTCTTTATTGAGACTAATGAATAATTTTTGGCTGGACTTTGAAACCAAGTGTATTCAGACATTCAATAGTCATTTGCACCAAAGTATCTAATTGAGTCGATACGACGTCAGACAGACCAATACCGGTCTTCAATGTGAAGGGCTCAATGCCAATCAATGTCAGTTCAGGTAACTGTTCTCCTGAAATCTGCAGTGCCGCCAGGATGTCAGAAAGCGCCATCTGGTGAGGTGAAATTTTATTGCGGAAATAGGCAGGAACTTGTTCATTTGCCAGTTTCACAACCGTGCCGGGCTGTTGTCCGGTGTTGACAGCATCGATTACGATCAAGTGGCTACGATCGATAATGTGTTCATACAAAGCCATACCCGCGGTTCCACCATCCATGATCTCGACTTCAGATGGAAACAGGTAGTCATAATTCAGCTGTTGAACCACACGTACACCGATACCCTCGTCATACAGCAAGATGTTACCCAAGCCCAATACCAGGACAGGATTAGTCGTGTTCGCCTGCAATATTGGGTCGTTCTGAATAAAGGGCAGAATCTGCATCAGAAGGTTACCCCACACTGTGACCCAACCGCATGTACACGGACAACTTCCTGCTGTCGGCGCGTGTCGACCATGTGGATGGCGCAGGCCAGACAGGGGTCAAACGAATGTACGGTGCGGATGACCTCGAGGGGCTTTTCAGGATCGGCAATGGGATTATCCATCAATGAAGCTTCATAAGGACCAAGCTCATCGTTCTCGTCACGTGGTCCCGCATTCCAGGTACTGGGCACCACAGCCTGATAGTTATGGATCTTGCCGTCACGTATGACAATCCAGTGAGACAAGACACCCCGTGGGGCTTCATGAAAACCATAGCCACGCACTTCTTCTTTGGGAAATTCCGGTCGATTGTAAGTTGCGTAATCACCTTTACCGATATTCTCCATGAGTAACTGCCATTGACTCTGGAGAGATTCATACAAGACTGCGGTCCGTACACAACGTGCGGCATGCCGGCCGATCGTTGAATGTAAAGCATCGACCGTAATCTCTGTGCCTGCAATGGAACCGGCCATTTTCAATAGTTTTTCGAGATTGCGTTTCGTAGGTTCATGGCCGGCTGCCACCATGCAGAGTACATTGGCCAAAGGTCCAACCTGTGCCCGGTTATCATAGAATGTAGGCGCCTTGACCCAGGTATATTTGGCATCTTCTTGAAAATCTGTATATTCAGGAACTGTCTCACCCTCGTAGGGATGTAGAGGCCCTTTGTCACCCTGATACCAGGCATGTTTGACACTCTCCTTCACACCCTTTTCGAAGTATGCATCACCAAAGCTGGTAATCGGCTTGAATTGATCTAAATCGGCATTGGGAATGTAGCCACCCGGTAACTCGAACTGTGTGCCTTTACTGTCCAATGGAATATCCGGGACTGCAAGATAATTTTTTACCCCAGCGCCATATTTTGTCCAATCTGCATACAGGGCGCCGATCGCTGCGACATCGACCATATAGATTTTATGAATGAAATCACCGAGTTCATTGATGATATTTTTGATGTAATAGAGCCTTTCGAGAGTTAGTGTTGACTGGCTATCGAGATTGATCGGATTGGCAACTCCACCCACCGCAAGATTTTGAATATGCGGGGTCTTCGAGCCCAGGATAGAGACGATTTTATTGGCCCGGCGCTGGTAGTCAAAGGCTTGGAAATAGTGAGCAACGGCCATCAGATTGATCTCGGGTGGCAATTTCATCGCGGGATGTCCCCAGTAACCACTGGCGAATATTCCAAGCTGGCCTGTCTCGACAAAATCTTTCAGCCTGGTTTGAATCTCGCGAAAATGCTGTTGGCTGTTCATCGGCCAGTCGGAAAGACTTTGCGCGGTCTTGGCGGCTTTAACCGGGTCGGCCTGCAAGGCGGATACGATATCGACCCAATCCAATGCGGATAGATGATAGAAATGCACAATATGATCATGTACAGAGTGTGCCGCGATAATCAGATTGCGGATATATTGGGCATTGAGTGGTATTTCCATATCCAAGGCATTTTCCACAGCACGTACTGATGCAAGTGCATGAACCGTGGTACACACCCCGCAAATGCGTTGTGCAAAGACCCAGGCGTCTCTGGGATCGCGTCCTTGCAGGATCAATTCGATCCCTCGCCACATTTGACCGGAAGACCAGGCCTTGGTCACCTTGCCTTCATCGACTTCGCAGTCGATACGCAAATGGCCCTCTATTCTTGTCATCGGGTCTATTACGATTCTTTTAGCCACGGTATCACTCCTGTTCTTTTTAGTTAGACTCGTCAGTAACGAGCTGCTGTGGTGAAGTGGCTTCCACTCGATGCAGTACGGGAAGACGTTTAACAAAAATCAAGTACAAAACGATTTCAAGGGAAAACATACCAATCGTAATCAATAGTTCCGCAATGGAAGGAAAGTAGCTCCAATCGGGTCCAGGATTGTAACCAATGAGATAGGTGTTCAGGCGATAGAGGGTTCCCGCCAGCAACAGACAGATAGAGAGAATAAATATCATCTGCCGACTACTGCGATTGTCCGGTTTTAGCATGAAAATAAAGGGTACGATATACAATGCCATCTCGATCCAGAACATCAATGCATTGAGCGTATGCTCAAATGCATACCCCCAAGCGCCACGTAGGGTCAGATCAACCAGACGCAGTGTAATGAAGAAACCGAGTAACAGAACTACGTAACGAGACAGTTTGCCATACAGATTTGTCTCTGCTGGTCTGTTGAATCCCAATGAAGCAAAATTCCCTTCGAATGGAACAAGAGCGGAACCCATTAGTATGGCGCTCAGCAAGAATAGTACGGGTAATAGCTGGGTCTGCCATAGGGGTGATAATTTATGTCCCCAGAGTATTGCCATAGTGCCGAGTGAAGATTGATGCATGGTAGGCAATAAGATACCGATGGCGATAAAAATGAACAGCAGCTTTGACAGTTTTTCCCGAACCCGATGCAGACCGAACCTTTCGAGGAAGGCAGGTGTAAATTCGATCCAGGTGACGGCCGTATATGCCATGACGCAAACCGCAACCTCGAACATGACAGAGTTGGGTTGCATGTACCAGGGCAGAAGCAGGTTATAGAACAACCAGTACCTGCCCAAATCCACCATCACCGAGATGCCGGCAAGGGTATAGCCAAACAAACCTGCCAGTAGTGCCGGCCTGACCAGCGGATGATATTCACCACGGTTCATGATATAGACCGTCAATGCCAAGGCGTAGCCCGCACAACCAAATCCTGTGCTGACGACTACATCCATAACGATCCAGATTCCCCAGGGATAGCCATCGTTCAGGTTGGATGCTGCGCCAATACCAAAAATAAACCGATAGGCGACCAGAATAATCCCAATCAAGGCAAACAGCGCAAATAGATTGAAGGGTTTGGTGAATAACTTACCGCCAATGGGGTGATAGTCATTCATGATTCATCCCTCTCTGATGCATTTATGGATTTGTCATCATCCTGTGTATTTTTTGTATTCCGGTGTACGGTAAACAAGAGTCCGCTCAGCATAACGAATGGCAGTGCAAACCACTGGTAGAGTGTATGCTGTATGCCTTCGGTAATTGCCGCATACGCATGATCAGGAACGTTGGTCGGAAGTCCAAGTTTGTCGAAGGGCACGCCAGAGAGATAGATAACTTGGGTGCCGCCTAGTTCTTTGTCGCCATAGATCGATTGCTGATATTCAGGAATCGTCCCTGCGTGTGAAGGTCTATCCCCACCCAATTGACCGCGTGGATAGGTATAGGTCTCGCCAGGTTTTGCCACCAGCCTTTGTTTGGCTTCTGCCTTGAGGTCGTCCATCCGTCCAAACAACGCTGCGCCTGTTGGGCAAACATCGCAACAGGCGGGTAGTTGCCCTTTCGCCTGCAAGTGAGAGCAGAGCTGGCATTTTTGAATCTGCCCGAATGCATCGTCATATTCATATTTTGGGATTGAAAAAGGACAACCCACAACGCAATAGCGGCAACCGATACAACGATCAGCATGATGATTGACAATTCCTGTCACTGGATCTTTCGTCATGGCCGAAACTGGACAGGCCGATACACAGGATGGATCCACGCAATGCAGACATTGGGTCTTCATGAATGCATGACCATTAATTTCCTGGTCTTTGTGTTCGGCGGACCCATTCCAATATAACTTGATTACATTCAAGGTAAAACCAGAGGTATCCAAAGGTGTGTCGTACATGCGTTGCGCTGATCCGGAAAATTCTGCCGGCATGTCATTGGCTTCTTTGCATGCCACCATACATGACTTACAACCGATGCAGAGCGTCGAATCATATAACATACCCACTGCCTGCTGCGGCATTTTCAAGGGTTCTCGCATAA
>JBDLIT010000005.1:0-68885 GCA_039714735.1 Pseudomonadota bacterium | reverse complement strand
GATGGTGAGCGGTCAGTTCATTCAGTTCAGAAACCTGGACTTCGTAGATGAGGAGCGCACCTGCTACACCCAGACCGGTGCGGCCTATGACTGTTCTCGTTATACTGGTGACATGGCCGCCCTGCACATGAGCAATGGATTACAGAAGGCTGAAGAGAATGAAGAATTCTACTCCCTGTTCTTCTCCAAGCCCTTCGGTGATTCTCAGGAACACCGCTGGAACAACATCACCATCGCTGAAGAGGGTGGTGGTTATTGGAACCGCTTTGATGTGGAGTACAGCTTCACCGATACGGTTATCGGTTCCGCGGAGTGGAATCACTACTGGGGTGACGAAAATACCCTGTTTGGTCAGTTCGACGAAGCTTCTAACCTGCAGTTCGGTGTAAAGTGGATCTTTGAATAATCTTCAATGAATCCATTGATCTAGTAACGAGGCTGAAAACCGAGGCTTGCCTTCGGTTTTCAGCCTTTTTTGTTTCTATCGGCATAGGAATATCGCCATGAGTAGTTCTTCATCTACAGCAAATCAATCCTTGGCAGAACGCTATGCGGATTTCGTGATTCGCTATCGTTTGCCATTGCTGCTGATCCTTTTGGTTGCCACGATATTGACTGCGTTACAGATCAAGAACCTGGATGTGCGCAACGATCCGGATACCTTGCTGCCCCCAACCAATCGTTATGTAGCCACCAACCTGTATGCCGAGCACAATTTCGGCATGGGTAACCTGATGGTGTTCACTCTGAGGATCAAAGAGGGTGATGTCTACAAGAATTGGTTTGTGAATAAGGTGCAGGAGATCCACCAGCGTCTGGTCGATCTGCCGACTGCCCGAGCTTCGAACTTTATTGATATTGCCGCCAAGAAAATCAAATATATGGGTGCGGATGAGAATGGCCTGGTATTCAAGCGCCTGATTCCTACCGAGGGTATCAGCGAAGATCCTGCCAAGGCGAAGGAGCAACTGGCTTTTCTCAAGGAGGGTATCGAATCCAATCCAGTGATGGGCCCCATGCTGGTGGGTTTCGAGGATGCTGATGGAAACAAGTGTGATTTTTCCGAAAAAGATGAGAAGAGCTGCATTGCAAAATCTTTGTATATCATTGGTGACTATACCGATGAGGTAAAAGAGATCTACCTGCCCTGGGTGCGCGAAGTGCGCGGCATGATGGATGAATATGGGGAAGACGACCGTTTTGAGACGTTGGTTGCGGGAGAACCCTATTTCCTCGCCTGGATGCTTGCCGATCTGGTGAATAAATGGTGGTTGTTTGTCATCTCCCTGGCGATCGTGGTTGCAGCGCTCTGGTTCGAATTCAGAAACTGGCGGGGTTCGCTGTTTCCGATGATGGGTGTCGGGGCAACGATTATCCTGACCCTGGGTCTGATGGGCTTTACCGCCTTCAAACTCACAACCATGATGGTCCTGACGCCAATGCTGCTGCTGGCCATTGGGGTGGGCCACTCGGTACAGGTGACGAGGCGTTTTATGCAGGAGCAGGCGGAGGGCGGTGACTGTAAATCGGCCGCAAAGGCCGCCATTTCCCATACTATCGTACCAGCGACGCTATCGATCGTAACGGATATGGTGGGTTTTGCCACCCTGGCGACGGTGGATATCTCTTTCTATAAGGCCTATGCCTATTTTGGCATGTTCGGCATGCTCACCCTGTTGTTCACGACCACGACCCTGATACCGTTGTTGATGATCACCTTCCCGTGCGGCAACAAGGAGATGCATTCCGGTGACGAACGTGGCTGGGAGACCAAGATTGGCAGTGTTATCTCCGGCATGTTGGCAGGCCCGGGCAAATGGCTGCCGATCGGTTTTGTTGCCTTGATTATCGGTGTTTCCACTTACTACACCGACATTCTCAAAGGGTCATCGGAAGACCTGATGCCGGGCGTGGAAAAGGGTATCAATTATGCGCGTGCTGCGTTTAAGGAAAAATCGATCACTATTCAGCATATTGAGAAATTGAATACGATCATGCCGGGTGTTATTTCAGTGTCTATACCCATTCGCGGCAAGGAAAAAGCACTGAAATTGTGCGATGAGGTCTATTTCCCGGAAGAGATCTACGATATCGAAGATCCGGCAGAAAAACTTGCGGAGTGTAAAGCGCAAAAAGAGAAATTGAAATGTTGGGATCCCGATCCCTGCGGTGCGCAAGGCATTTTCAATGATGCCGAGGTTCTGGCTGATGTGGAAGCGATGGAAGAGTGGATGCGTGCTCACCCGTTCATTGGCTTCACGGGTTCCTACGCTCAATACATCCGTCTGGTGAATATGCTGCTGACAGCCGAACCCGGTACACAGCCAACCATCAATGATCTCTATATTCCGACATCAGCCAAGCTGCAGTCTATTGATCCGGATGATGACCGTGACGGTGATGATATCGTCCAGCTCTATAACGGTCTGCTGGAGACCATGACGGAAGAGGGTGATATGGACTCCTTCGTGTCTCCTGACTGGAATGAAGGTGTGGTGATGGGCTTCATCAACACCATGGATCCAGTAGAAGCGCATCAGGTAACCATGGATATCCAGCAGTATGTCGAGGATCACAAAAATGATCCGGGTTTCCAGAAGGTCAATTTTGGTCTACGCTCCGGCCCATCCACTGATCTCTCTGGTGACACCAATGAACTGTCTGTCGACGGCCCTGATTATGTGAGACCTGCGGTGGGTGGCTTCCTGGGCGCCACAGAAGCAACCAGAGTTGTGGCAATGGATAACTGGTTGTCCGGTCCTCTGCTGACGGCCGCAGCTGTGTTTATTATTGCTGCTCTCATCTTCCGTTCAGTGGTGGTCTCCATCATCCTGATGGTATTGCTGTTTATCACGCTCTATGCTCAGTATGGACTGGGTGGCTATTTCACCCTGACGAAAAACTGGTCAGGCAATCTGGCGTTTCACCTTCAGGTGGCATTGAGTATCGCCATGGGGCTGGGTATCGACTATGGTATCTATATGATGTCAAGGCTCAGGGAGGAGATGCAGGCAACAGCCGGAGACTGGGAGAAATCACTGGTGAATACCTTGAATACGACAGGTTCTGCGGTGATTATTTCGGTGATCGTACTGCTGGGCTGTTTTATTCCATTGTTGAATACCGACCTTGCCAACACTTGGGGTCTCGGTGTCTATATCACGGAGGCGTTACTGATCGACGTAGTGACTGCTCTGACCCTGTTGCCGTTACTCGTGCTCTGGTTCAAGCCCAAATTCGTATTCGGAGAAAAATAAGGCGCGGATGCCAGATAGACCAGCCTTTGGCTGAGTCAATATTAAAAGCCGGCCTCGCGCCGGCTTTTTTCTGCCTGCTGATAATGGGGGTAGGTTCGTCAGAGCTGAATAGATGCCGTTTGTCTTTATTAAATCTCTCACTTAGTTTTGAGGTCGATCTCTCTGAAACAGCTTACGTAATCTTTGCCGGAGAGGGATGTTTCTCATCGGACAGCTGGATGTAAGCGGTGTTGTTGGAGGAGGGTTCTCGTCCCAGCGTTTGACGACGTGCCCGTCCGCCAGCTTGATCAGGCGACTGGAGGCATTCTTTACATCAGGGTCATGCGAAGAGATCAGGAAAGTCGTATCGAATCGGTCGTTGAGTTGCTGGAGCAGACAGACCAGCTTTTGTGCAGTGACGGTATCAAGGTTTGCAGTCGGTTCATCGGCCAGGACGATTTTTGGGTTGGTGGCCAAGGCTCTGGCAACTGCAACCCGTTGTTGCTGCCCCCCTGAAAGCTGGTCCGGTCTGCGCCCTCCCAGCTCTCCAAGGCCGACTTCCTCGAGCCAGTGACTGGCAATTTCCAGGCTCTCTTTTTTACTCTTTCCCTGTAACTGACAGACATAAGCGATGTTTTCCTGGGCAGTAAGAACCTGTATCAGATTGTAAGCCTGGAATACGAATCCGATAGTCTGCAAACGAAAGCGGGTGCGTTCGTCCGCGTTCATCTGAAGTATATTTTTATTATCGACAATGACTTCCCCTTTGTCGGCTGATTCCAATGCGCCGATTATATTGAGAAGCGTGCTTTTACCGGAGCCGGAGCGTCCTGCGAGAACCGTGAATTCCCCATTGTAGATATCAAGGTTGACATTATTCAGTGCCGGAAAGGGTACTGTACCGATCCAGTAGCATTTAGACAGTTCACGCACTGAGATAATTATCTGATTATTTGTCGTGTCCATATGCTTCTATTGAATCCGGATCGATTTGGTAATAGGTAATTGCGTTGCCTTCCATGCTGGGTATATTCCTGCAATCAGCGCCGCAATCAGGGTGGTGCTGAATATCCTGATTGCTGAGTTAACCGTGAGTAGTGGATGGATGACAGGGTCCATATAGAAAAACTGAAAGGCATTAGAGAAGTAAGAGAGATCAATGCCATGTTCGCTCAGTGAATAGACCAGCAGTCCGCCACTCAAGTAGCCAAGCAAGCTGCCAAACAGGATGATAATGACCGCTTCCAGCATCATCATCATAAATATCTGATGTTTATGGGTGCCGATTGCAACCATGACGCCAAGCTCTTTTTGCCTGTCATGCAAGGCTATCAGCATGGTGTTGAGGATTTCCGTGAGGACCAGGAGTATCACCACAAAGATCACCACCAGGCCATAGGCGTCACTGAAATTGAGCCATTGGCTGACCATCGGGTCAAGTTCCTGCCAGCGCATGATTTCATAATCATTTGTCGATAGTTGCTGTGCCAGAAGCCGGTGCAGGGTTTCCGTTTTATCGTGGTGTTCGGCGCGTAAAACGATGTCAGTCACGCTATCCGGCATATCGAGCCATTGCTGTGCGGCATGTAGCGGAATCACGGCGAGAGTGCGGTCGATCTGAGGCGCTCCGGTCTCCAGGACTCCGCGCAGATAAAAGACTTCCGAGATCATTTCACCGTTCGCACGTTGCGCCATGAGGATGATTTTGTCACCCAGGCCGGCACCGATACTTCGCGCTACGGTGTTGCCAAGCAGCAGGTCATGGGGCATGCCGGGATTCAGCCAGCGTCCCGCATTGATGTTTTGATGCATGGATGTAACCCAGGTCTCCTGCTCCGGGTCGGTTGCCATAATCTGTACTCCGGCGCTGCTGCCACCCAGGGAGGCGAGTCCCGAGGTTCGAATGCGCTGGGTCCAACCGATGATCTCAGGATAGTTTATGTAATGCAGAATTTCGTCTGGCTCGGTGATGCTGTCCTGCAGGCTTTTTGATGCCTCAAAGCCTTTGCTGTGGATCTGGATGTGACCGGTGTAGCTGAGGATGAAGTTGGTTCTCATCTGATTGAGCCAGCCGTCGTTCAGGGCGCCTAGCAGAGTCAGGGTGGAGATGCCGAAGACCATGGTAATCAGTGTGATACCGGTACGGCGTGGATTGCGCAACAGATTTCGAATCGATAAAGCGAAGTAGTAGCCTATTCCCAGGCGTGAAGCATCAGCCATTGCGTATCGCCTCGACAGGTTGCAGTTTCACGGCGCGCCAGGCGGGATAGATTCCTGCCAGGAAAGAGGCGCACAGGATGCTGATGACGGTGATGCCAAGATGGTCGAGATTGAGTTCGGGATAGATCACGGGATCAACATAGAAGCGGCTGGTCGAGCCTAAAAGGATGGAAAGATCAAGACCGGTTTGGCTGGTGGTCAGAATGATTGCAATGCCGAAAAGGCTGCCAAGCAATGAACCGATGAGGCCCAGCAGTACTGCTTCCAGCATCAGCATGAGTCCAATTTGCTTGCGTGCGGTGCCGATGGCCATGAAAACACCGAAATCACGGGTTCTTTCAAGCATCGATAACAACAATGTATTGAGCTCGCCGGCAATGACGATGAACAGCACGATAGCGACAAACAGGTAGAGAAAGCCATTATGCAGGGTGATCCACTCCTGGACGACTGGAAACATTTCACTCCAGGGCATGATCTCTAGATTTTGATCCGCCAGTTTGAGGGACAGAGCATCAGCCAGATTTGCGATACCGCTATCCGGCACCCTCAATACGACTCCTGTGATGCTGTTAGGCATGTCCAGCATCTCCTGCAATGCGCTGAGATTGGTCAGGGCCATGCCCTGGTCGAGCCCCATTTCACCGCTGGTAATGATGCCTACGAGGGTAAACTCTTCAGCAACCAATGCGCCAAAACGGTCATAACCCACCATCACGATAGGGTCCCCTACCTCTACCTTGAGGTTTTTTGCGGTCGTAGCTCCCAGGATCAGGCTATAGTCGTCTTCTGGCTGGAGGAAGCGACCTACTCCAATCCGCTGTTTGAGTTGGGTTACACCCACTTCGCGGTCAGCCTCCATACCGATCAACATGACACCTTCGGTTGTCTGCTCGGATGTCGCCAGGGCGAAGGCCTCCAGGCGGCGGGCCCAATTGGAAACATGCGCAGCCTCTATTTGTTCGATGACGAGCTCAGGTGATTTTAGGTAAAGCGATAATCTTGGATGCTCGAAAAAGCCTTGTTGGTGGATCTGGATGCTGCCAATGATGGCATCCTGGAAGTTGGAGAGCATATTCCGGTGTAAGCCATCGTTGAATCCCCAGAGAAAGATGAGCGAGGCCAGGCCGGCAGCAATAGCGCTGACCGTCAGCAGGGTACGCCGAAGATGGCCGGTCAAATTGCGGATGGCAACTGCAACGATAACGGGTTGTACGATTCGCTGCTTTGGTTTCATGGCTTTATAAAAGCACTAATCCTTGGTCTTTTTCATGGGAGTAAAAAGCGCTTCATTCAACTGGGTGTCGAAATCAATGGATTTCATTGTAATGATAGTACGTTTACCCTCTTCCTTGAGTGATTCCATGCTCCAGCGCGTCGGTATGATCCTGCCATCCATCTCCTGAGGTGTATCAAAGGAGAGCTTGCGGCCGGGATTTCCCCGTTTGCAGATATAGGTCACATCGATCGGCATGCCGTCGGCACGGATACGATGCTCCAGTCTGAGCCAGGATACTGTGGTTTCCGCATACGGTACGGACTCGATGCTGATTATCTCCTGCTCACCCGTACCCTCGCGTTTGGTAATCCGGTGTGAATAGCCGCTGACCAGGGAGTCGGTTTCCAGCAGGTCCTGATTATTAAAGTCGGATCCCATCCAGGGATCGTGCATCATGGCGGGTGAAATAGCGATCTGCCTGCGCAGTTTCGGCAGATACATCGACAGCTTGTTGTCGATTTTCAAAAACACAGTTCCTTTCGTTTTTCGAGGCGAGAGGATCTCCATGCGGAAGCGTTTTTTTATATTGTCGTCCAGACTCCTGAACGTCATGGTGCGCTGCCAGTCAGGGCGAATAATATCGACCTGATATTCCGCTGCCGTGGCTGGAGAGCGCATCAGCGCTTCACTCTTTTTCAGTAATGCGAGGGCTTCAGCTTCGCTTTCAGCAGCAGATGCAGTGCTGGAAATCAGGATCAGCAGGGTGGTTGCAATGGTATATAGCTTCATTGTTTCAACCTGTCATTTGTTGGATATATGTTAAATGGATTATAAGCAAACAATTATATAAATACAATTTATCATACGAATAACAGAATGAGTTCAAACTGTTTCACAAACGGCGTAAAGGAGGAAAGGTCTGGAGAGAAGTTGATTGATCGGACGCTGGGCCCGGCTATCGGGTGGTATGGAGCTGATTCATTGCTCGTTGCAGGTTTCCGGATATGATGTCATCAAGGCAATCTGCGGCGGTCTCAAGATTCTGTTCAATCGATTCACGGTCCGCCTTGGAAGGGCGAGTCAGGACATAGTCCACTACGGCCCGGCGATCATTTGGATGGTCGATGCCAATTCGCAGGCGGTGGAAATCCCGGTTCCCCAGTGCGTTCATGATATCCCTCAAGCCGTTATGGCCGGCATGACCTCCTCCGGTCTTGAGGCGAATGGAGCCGGCAGGTAGGTCCAGCTCATCATGTGCGACCAGGATCTCTTGCGGTGTGATTCTGAAATAATGGGCGAGGCTTGCCACGGCCTGGCCACTGCGGTTCATGAAGGTTGATGGTTTTAGCAGCCGGCAGTCCTGGCCATGCAGGGTCAAACGGCAGACCTGTCCATGGTGTCTGGATTCTGATTTGAATGTAGCGTTATGGCGCCGGGCAAGCAGGTCGACAAACCAGAAGCCGGTATTGTGGCGAGTCTGCTCGTATTCTGAACCAGGATTGCCTAATCCAACAATCAGTTTGATGGTGGGGGGTGACATCAGGTTCTGTATGAGGTGAGGTGCGTGGAGGATGTAACGTCCTCCACGCGCAATGGATTACTCGATTACTTCTCCTGCTTCAGCCTCTCCTTCTCCTTCTCCTGCTTCTTCGTCTTCTTCACCCATATGGCCGCTATGAATATTGACTACAATGAAGTCTTCACCATCACTGCTTGGAAATTCCACGCCAGCCGGCAGTTTCATTTCAGAAAGATGAATGGCATCGCCAATATTCAATTCAGATATGTCGACTTCAATGAATTCCGGTAGATCTTTCGGCAGACAGGTGATCTCCACGTCGGTCAGCTGATGACTGGCCTGGCCGCCAGACTTGATGCCCGGGCAATTGGCCTCGTTTATGAAGTGCAGAGGCACGTGCAGACGGATCTTCTCATCGGCCTGAACGCGTTGAAAATCCGCATGGATCACGAATGGTTTGGCAGGGTGGCGCTGCAGGTCTTTCAGGACGACAATCTGTTCCTGGTCTTCCAGTTTGAGGGTGAGCAGTTTTGAGTAAAAGGCTTCATCCTCAAGCTGACGGGCCAGTTCATGGTGCGTCAGAGAGATCATGGTAGGCTCTTTATGTGCGCCATAGAGGATGCCGGGAAGCCGACCAGACCGGCGCAGGCGGCGGCTCGCACCTTTCCCCGTATCGGTCCGTAATTCAGCGTTAACTATAAAGTTTGCAGACATTGCAATCTCCTGGAATGTTGAAAATTGGAGAAACCGTCATCCCGCGACCTGGATGACGACTGTTTCGCTTACTCTCAGCGAGCGCGCGATTCTAACAGAAATACAGCTTTTTTCCAGTGATTCGGCTTGTTTGAGGCTATTTTTAGTCAATAAACAATGAGCTGACTGACTCTTCATTACTCACGCGGCGTATGGTTTCCGCCATGAGTTCAGCAATACTGACCTGGCGTATTCTGTCGCAGGCCTGAGCCTCTGGAGAGAGCAGAATGGTATTGGTAACGACTAGCTCGTCCAGTCTGGAGTTGTTGATGTTCGCCACCGCAGGGCCGGACAGAACAGGGTGAGTGCAGTAGGCCACCACCTTGGCTGCACCGTGGTCTTTTAACGCATTGGCGGCCTGGCAGAGGGTTCCGGCAGTATCAACCAGATCATCGATGATCACACAGGTGCGACCTTCAACTTTACCGATGATGTTCATGATTTTCGCTTCGTTCGGGCGGGGGCGGCGCTTGTCGATGATAGCCAGTTCGGCATCATCCAAACGCTTGGCCAGAGCACGCGCTCTCACCACACCACCAACGTCGGGAGAGACCACCATCAGATCAGGATATTTCTGACGCCAGACATCGCCCAGCAGGAGTGGTGATGCATAGACATTGTCCACCGGGGTATCGAAAAAACCGACGATCTGGTCGGCATGCAGGTCGACAGTCAGCACCCGGTTGGCGCCTGCCGCACCGATCATCTTTGCAGCCAGCCTTGCGGTAATCGGGACCCGAGCCGAGCGTGGGCGCCGGTCTTGCCGGGCATAACCGAAATAGGGTATTACTGCGGTGATGCGCTTGGCGGATGACCAGCGCATCGCGTCGATCATCACCAGCAGTTCCATGAGATTTTCGTTGGTGGGTGCTGAAGTGGGCTGGACGATGAAGACGTCGCGGCCGCGGACATTTTCCTGGACTTCAGCCATCACCTCGCCATCGCTGAAACGGCCAACCTGTATCTTGCCTAATGGGATGTTGAGATGAGTGACAATTTCGTTGGTCAGTTCCGGATTGGCGTTACCGGAAAAAACCATAATGGAGCTTGAAGGCAAGGCGGCATCCCCTAAGTCATTGAATATCTGTCAGTGAATGGCAGACAAAATCGCTCTCAGTAATTTGCCCGGTTTAACTGGTCAATGTGAGCCAAGACCGTATGTCCTGTAGACAAACCCAGCTGAGGAGCGCTGTCAGGGTTGCTCCAAGGCATCCTTTCCATTGCGGCATTCGCATATCTCTATGCGTCCGAGGTCGTGTCGGACCCCAAGCGCCAGGGATGACTTATCTCCTAGCGCTATGCCTGCAACCATTAAATTGGCTGGGGCGGTTGGACTCGAACCAACGTATGCCAGGATCAAAACCTGGTGCCTAGCCGCTTGGCGACGCCCCAAAAAAACTATTATGTCTATTCTACAGCTAACCGTTCCACAAATGGATTTTCAGTTGTTCCTGAGTTTGTCGAGTAACGGAGACTGGTTGGTTCCCCTTGCGACAAATCCCTGCAGATCGCCAGGCAGTTGACGATACACTGCGCGTGCTGCAGATTCATTTGAGAATGCTGCGAATACACAGGCGCCGGTCCCAGTCATTTGTGCTGGAGCATGTTCTCCAAGCCAATCCAGCGCCTCTGCCACTTCAGGATGACGCCGGCGCACCACGGGCAGGCAATCGTTGTTTCTTTCGCCCTGCAGAAAGTCGCGTATTTTGATCCTGGGTGAGTTGCGTGTCAAATCGGGTGATGCGAAGATTTCTGCGGTTGAGACTTGGCAGTCCGGGGTTAGTATCAGGTACCAAGGTTCCGGTAGGTCAATCTCAGACAGCTGCTCGCCGATGCCTTCAGCCCAGGCAGCGTGGCCATGCATAAAAATCGGTACATCTGCGCCCAAGGCGATGCCGAGATCCGCCAATTGCGTCATGCTTAATCCGGCCTCCCAGATCTGGTTCAGGGCAAGCAGTGTGGTGGCGGCATCGGAACTGCCGCCACCCAGGCCGCCACCCATGGGCAGTCGTTTTTCGAGTCTGATCTCTATCCCTTGTTTGGTGTGGGTTTTCGTCTGTAACAGACGGGCTGCGCGAAAGCTTAGATCCTGTTCTGGAGCAACGCCCTCGAGGGGGGCGCTGATGACAACCCGGCTGTCGGGCCGCGGAGTGAAGAAGAGCTGATCCTGGTAGTCCAGGAATTGAAAAACCGTTTGTAATTCATGGTATCCATCTGCACGGCGTCCGACGATGCGCAGCATCAGATTGAGTTTTGCCGGCGCCGGCCAGGCATTTGCTTGCGGCATGGTCTACTCGGCGCCAAGCCGCTGCATGACAGGCTTGATGAAGCGGTTGTCAGGTTCCAGTTCATTCGCCTTTTGCCAGACTTTTAGAGCCTGATTCTTTTTGTCCATGTGCCAGAGCACTTCACCTAGATGGGAGGCAATTTCAGCATCCGGGCTGAATTTTGCTGCCTGTTGCAGAAATTTCAGCGCATCTTCAAGATTTCCCAGCCGGAATTCGACCCAGCCCATACTGTCGAGAATGGCCGGGCTGTCCGGTTTCAGGGTGAGCGCCCTCTGGATGAATTGTTTGGCTTCACCGAGTCGACCGGTCTGATCAGCCAAGGTGTAACCGAGTGCGTTGAGTGCGTCCGCGTGATTGGGTTGATGGTTGAGAATGTTGTTCAGGTCCTGCTCGAGGATGTTGATCTGCCCCATATCTGCTGCATTCAGGGCTCGGGCATAGAGTAGATCAATATTGCCTGCATAAAGCTCGAGGGCGCGATTATAAATATCATGGGCAAGCGTGTATTGTTGAGCATCACGCAGTAAATCCGCCTCAATCAGATGCAGTTTGGAGCCGTGTTGTGGCAGGGCGATGCGTAAACGCTGGAGTAATTCCCGAGCCTCGTTCAGTTGTCCCAGCGCCGCCAGTATTCTTGCCATCTGTATGTGGGCGTCCGCCTGGTTTTTGCCATCAACCTTGCTGAAGTGCTGTAAAGCCGTGCCCGGATCATTCAGCTTCTGGGCAATCAGTCCGAGTTGAAAATGTGACTCGCTACGTTTATTTCTGTTCTTTAATAACCGCTGAAAATACTCTTTTGCCAAATCATATTTTTTGAGTTCAGATGAGATGACCCCTAGGGCAAATATGATGTCCTGATTTTTGGGGTTCTGTTGATTGAGGATCTCAAACTGCTCTAAGGACTCTGCCAATTGATTATTGTCCAGCAGCAGTCTTGCGTAAGTCAGGCGTAATTCTGCCTTTTCTGGGGCGCTGGCCACCGCCTGTTTGAGGATCTCCAGTCCTTCATCTTGCCTTTCCTGTGCGATGAGGCTGCGGCTGAGTAATAGCATCCCCTTCGACCAATCGGGCCTGCTTTGCAGGGCGCGGCTCATACTCTGCTCCGCGAGGGTGTATTGTCTGGCCTGAATGGCAGTTACGGCGATTGCATAGAGGGCGTCAGGGTCGGTTGTATCGGCGGGGATGACCTGTTGCATGAGTGCAAGTGATTGGTCAGGAGATCCTGCCTTCTCGGCTATTGCGGCAGCCTTAAGATAACCATTCTGCCCCTTGAGATTGGCGATTCTGACCACTTCGTGTAAGTGCTTGACTGTTTCAGTCAGTTGTTTGGCGTTTGCGGTGAGTAGGGCTGCGATTTGGTTCGCGCCAAGCGAGTCGGGGTTGAGTTCGAGCCAGAGATGGGTTGCTTGCATGGCTTCGGGCGTCAGTTTGGCCTGCAGGGCCAGTTGCGTGGCGCGTTCTGCAGCGGAAGGCGCTCTGGATTGCTCCGCTGCGCGGAAGGCATGGATGAATGCTGTGTGGTGATCGCCGCGCTGAGCGGCTATTTCCGCGGTGAGTGTGTCGTAGATTACACCGCTGCTTAGGGTCTGTTGGCCGAGTTGGTTCGTGGTTTGCTGTGGTATCAGAGCAGCAGGACCCGGGGTCTCAGCGGATGGTGCGGTCTGTGGGAGATTTGATGCACATCCCGCAAAGAGAAATGCGAGGCAAATTATAAGGATTGATCGGCGGTCATTCATTGCTGCTATTTATATAGTGTGATTTCGACTAGTAATAAAGCTAAACAGTCCCTGCTGCAAGTCTTTAGGGAGCCAGATCGAAGAGGATTTCCATAAAAACTGTTCAACATCATCCCGCATCTTGCAATTCAGTGTCTATCCAAAGCCTCAGTCAGTGCGGTGATTATAATAAATTCATTGTTGACTTTGGCTAGGTGAATCGGCAGAATTCCCTGCTTCCGCTTGGAGGGGTTCCCGAGTGGCCAAAGGGATCAGACTGTAAATCTGACGGCTCCGCCTTCGGAGGTTCAAATCCTCCCCCCTCCACCAGATGTTAAGTGCGTGACTATTGGAATTGCACGGGATTGGTTAGTTCCACCCATAGGGGAGGATGAGAACCGATCAGAGGTTCGAGGAAATCGCCAGCGACCTACAGGGAAGTAGGAAAGTAGAGCAATGCAGGAGCAATTGCCGAGAGCGATTTTCAACATCGCGCAGAGCGCGGCGAACGCGAGGCAGGAAGCCGAGCTGGCTGCGCCACAGGGACGTTACTTGCAATGTTCTTGTTAGTGCGGATGCGCTGCGTTGTTTAGTACGATTGCGCTGTTTAGCGCGATGTGCAAAAGGCGCGAACTACGGAGTGTTTCAGCGGGTGTAGTTCAATGGTAGAACTTCAGCCTTCCAAGCTGAATACGTGGGTTCGATCCCCATCACCCGCTCCAATGTAAAGACCCGGTGCTGAATGGCCTGGGAGGGCCCTGAGTCCAGGGTTGAAGTTTTTGCCCAGATAGCTCAGTTGGTAGAGCACGCCCTTGGTAAGGGCGAGGTCGGCAGTTCAAATCTGCTTCTGGGCTCCAAATTAACGGCGTGCACAAGCGCGCGAATTTACCTTTAATAAAGTATGGAGAACCTGGAGAGCACTCATGTCCAAGGAAAAATTCGAACGCACAAAACCGCATGTCAACGTGGGAACGATCGGTCACGTCGACCACGGCAAGACCACATTGACGGCGGCGATCACCACAGTCCAGGCGGCCAAGTACGGCGGCGAGCAGCGCGCCTTTGATCAGATCGACAACGCCCCGGAAGAGCGTGAGCGTGGTATCACCATCGCCACCGCCCATGTGGAGTACGAGTCAGAGAAGCGTCACTATGCGCACGTGGACTGTCCCGGACATGCGGACTATGTAAAGAACATGATCACCGGTGCGGCGCAGATGGATGGCGCGATCCTGGTGGTCTCTGCAGCGGATGGCCCCATGCCCCAGACCCGTGAGCACATCCTGCTCTCCCGTCAGGTGGGTGTGCCCTACATCATCGTCTACCTGAACAAGGCCGACATGGTGGATGACGAAGAGCTGCTGGAACTGGTCGAGATGGAAGTGCGCGAGCTGCTCGACAGCTACGACTTCCCGGGTGACGACACCCCGATCATCGTCGGCTCCGCGCTGAAAGCGCTGGAAGGCGACACCGGCGAACTGGGCAGCCAGTCCATCGACAAACTGATGGACGCGCTGGACAGCTACATACCGGAGCCGGACCGCGCCATTGACGGCGCCTTCCTGATGCCGATCGAAGACGTGTTCTCGATCTCCGGACGCGGCACCGTGGTGACCGGACGTATCGAGCGCGGCGTGATCAAGGTCGGTGAAGAGATCGAAATTGTCGGCATCAAAGAGACCGCCAAGACCGTCTGTACCGGTGTCGAGATGTTCCGCAAGCTGCTGGATCAGGGCGAGGCGGGCGACAACGTAGGCGTCCTGTTGCGCGGCACCAAGCGCGAAGAGGTTGAACGCGGCCAAGTGCTGGCGCACCCGAAAAGCATCACCCCGCACACCCATTTTGAGTGTGAAGTGTACGTGCTGAGCAAAGATGAGGGTGGCCGTCACACGCCATTCTTCAATAACTACCGTCCGCAGTTTTATTTTCGGACCACCGATGTCACCGGCGCCTGCGACCTGCCTGAGGGTGTGGAGATGGTGATGCCGGGTGACAACGTAAAGATGGTCGTCAAGCTGATCGCGCCGATCGCGATGGAAGACGGTCTGCGCTTTGCGATCCGTGAAGGTGGCCGGACCGTTGGGGCCGGTGTGGTCTCCAAGATTATCGAGTAATCGATTAAGTGTGTGCGGGGCCGGTCTAAGCCGGTCCCGCTTTAAGCGTTTTTAGGCCAGTGGCTCAACTGGTAGAGCAGCGGTCTCCAAAACCGCAGGTTGGGGGTTCGAGTCCCTCCTGGCCTGCCATTTTTTTCTGGCATACATAACCTATGAACGCGAATACCCAAGTTGAAGTATCCAGTATGGATACGGTCAAGCTGTTGATGTCAGTCACGATTATCGTGGCGGCGCTGCTTGGCTTCTATTATTTTGATGCCTATTCCCAGTTGCTGAGAGTTCTTGGGCTCATCGCGATGGTTGGTTTGGCGGTGCTGATTGCTTACCAGACGTTTGTCGGTAAGCGAGCCTGGAAGTTTGCTACTGATGCCAAGGTCGAGGTTAGAAAAGTCGTCTGGCCGAGTCGCCAGGAGACGGTACAGACGACCCTGATCGTGTTTGTCGTGGTGCTGATCATGGGCATAGTGCTCTGGTTGTTCGATATGATGCTGGGCGCGATTTTGCGTGCTCTGACTGGAGGCTGATAGTGGCGCAACATTGGTATGTGGTACATGCCTATTCCGGTTTTGAGCTGCAGGTTCAGCGTTCATTACATGAGCGCATAAAGCGCTTTGGCATGGAAGACAAATTCGGTGATGTATTGGTCCCCACTGAAGAAGTCGTTGAGATGCGCGCCGGTCAGCAACGTAAAAGTGAGCGAAAGTTTTTTCCAGGCTACGTGTTGGTGCAGATGGAGATGACTGATGAGACCTGGCACCTGGTGAAAGACGTGCCCAAGGTGATGGGTTTTATCGGTGGGACAGGCGACAGGCCGGCGCCGATTACCGAAAAAGAGGCGGATGCCATTCTGCAGCGGGTTGTCGAAGGTGTCGAGAAACCCCGTCCGAAGGTTCTATTCGAGCCAGGCGAAGTGGTGCGGGTTATCGATGGTCCGTTCAACGACTTCTCCGGTGTGGTGGAAGAGGTCGACTACGATAAGAGCCGCCTGAAGGTTTCGGTACTTATTTTCGGTCGCTCGACCCCTGTAGACCTGGAGTTTGGACAGGTCGAGAAAGGGTGAGCCGCGACCGTTTGTCCAGTGGACAAGCGCAGCGCGGCGAACGACCGGACACGATGTCCGGGCCGGGGGTAAGAAAGAGTGCCCAAGCTGCGCCATGGATGGCAAAGATTGATTAACTTATGCAGCTGCTAATTAGTCCAGTGGACAAGCGCAGCGCGGCGAACGACCGGACACGATGTCCGGGCCGGGGGTAAACAAGATCTCCAAAGCCGCGCCATTGAAATCAGTAAATATTTAGTTTGATTGAAGCAATAATTTAACCTCGAATTCGATACATGCTATCATTCGAGGCTTTTCAAATCGGGGAGTCTGGGTGAAAGCCCCAGACGTTTGGACCCACAGAGAGGTGAAACATGGCTAAAAAAATCGAGGCTTATATCAAGCTTCAGGTTCCTGCCGGAGAGGCCAATCCGAGTCCGCCGGTCGGTCCTGCGCTGGGTCAGCATGGTGTAAACATCATGGAGTTCTGCAAGGCATTCAATGCCAAGACCCAGAGCATGGAGAAAGGGATGCTAATCCCGGTGGTGATCACGGTTTATAGCGACCGTTCATTCACATTTATCACCAAGACACCTCCTGCTTCTGTGCTGCTGAAGAAGGCCGCTGGTCTGCAAAAAGGCAGTTCGAACCCGAATACGATAAAAGTGGGTACTGTGACCCGTGCTCAGCTGGAAGAGATCGCCACTACCAAACAGCCGGACCTTACGGCGGCGGATATGGATGCGGCAGTTCGTACCATCGCAGGCAGTGCGCGTCAGATGGGGCTTGATGTTGAGGGGGTGGAGTAAGTCATGGCTAAATTAACCAAGCGTATAAAAGCGATCCGTGAGAAAGTCGAACCCGGAAAGCTCTATGCCGCAGAAGATGCCTTCACCCTTTTGAAAGAGATTTCCTCTGTAAAGTTTAGTGAAGCAGTGGATGTCAGCGTGAACCTGGGTGTGGATGCCAAGAAATCCGATCAGGTCGTACGTGGTTCCACAGTTCTGCCGCATGGTATAGGTAAAACGGTGCGTGTCGCTGTGTTCACCCAAGGCGCCAATGCGGATGCAGCCAAAGAGGCTGGGGCGGATATTGTAGGACTTGAGGATCTGGCGGCTGATATCAAGGCCGGTAAGATGGATTTTGACGTGGTCGTCGCCAGTCCCGATGCAATGCGGGTTGTCGGCAAGCTGGGGCAGATTCTTGGACCGCGCGGTCTGATGCCTAATCCTAAAGTGGGTACGGTCACGCCAAATGTTGCCGAAGCGGTGCAGAATGCCAAGGCTGGCCAGGTGCGCTACCGGACCGACAAGGCAGGTATAATTCACTGTTCGATTGGTAAAGTGGATTTTCAGCCGGTCCAACTGAAAGAGAATCTTGAATCTCTATTGAAAGCTTTTGTCAAAGCCAAGCCCAGTGCGGCAAAGGGTGTTTACCTGAAGAAGGTGACGGTCTCTTCTACCATGGGGCCAGGCTTGGCGCTGGATCAGGCCACTCTCACGCTTTAACTTTATGATTCATCGACTGTCCCAGTTGAGGACGGTCGGTGGGTTGGCAAGAACTTTGGGGTATCGGTTCGCCGGTACCGTCAAAGACCGCAGGCGCACCTAGGTGCTTAATCCTCGCCTGCGTAGACGGTGCAACCCAAATCAGGATTTTTCCTGATGATGGTATGCATTGAGGTGCGGTGTTTCGCAATACCGTGTGTGTAACTGAGAAACGATACTAGCGTTTCTCGCATTATCAGGAGATGACGACTTTGGCACTCAATCTTGAACAGAAGAAAGCCATCGTCGCCGAAGTCAGTGACGTAGCAAGCAGCGCCTTTTCCGCGGTTGCAGCTGAGTACAGGGGACTGTCCGTTGATGAGATGACAGAATTGCGCCGCGAGGCACGCAATAATGGCGTCTACCTTCGAGTGGTCAAGAATTCCCTTGCCAGACGAGCCGTGGAAGATACCGAATTTGCCTGTATGCAGGAAGGTCTAACGGGTCCATTGATCCTGGCCTTTTCACAGGAAGATCCGGGTGCTGCCGCCCGCGTCATCAAGGACTTTGCCAAGGGGCATGAGCATCTGCAAGTGAAACTAATTTCAATCGGTGGCCAACTGTTGGCGCCGAGCGAACTGGAAACGCTGGCCAAGATGCCGACCTACGACCAGGCTATCAGCATGCTGATGGCGGTTATGAAGGCCCCGGTGGAGAAGCTGGCACGCACCATGAAAGAGGTGCCTGGCAAGCTGGTCCGGACTGTGGCGGCGATCAAAGACGCCAAAGAGGCGGCTTAATCGGCTTTATTTTTTATCGTTTTATTCGTGCTAATCAAAATTTTTAGGAGTTAACCAATGGCCGTATCGAAAGAAGAGATCTTGGAGGCTATTGCCGAGATGTCCGTGATGGATGTTGTCGCGCTAATCGAAGCTATGGAAGAGAAGTTTGGAGTAACCGCTGCTGCTGCAGTGGCGGCTGCACCTGCTGCTGGTGGTGGTGAAGCCGCCGTCGAAGAGCAGACGGAATTCGACGTAGTTCTGACTGATTTCGGTGGCAACAAGATTACGGTGATCAAAGCCGTTCGCGCCATGACCGGTCTGGGCCTGAAAGAGGCTAAAGACGCTGTCGAGGGTGTGCCTACCACATTGAAGGAAGGCGTATCCAAAGAAGAGGCTGAGGAAGCTACAAAGCAACTGGAAGAGGCTGGCGCTAAAGCTGAGATCAAGTAATTCTGTACTCGATCGATTAAAAACTGTGTGATTGGGCTGGTGGCGTTTCGTCACCGGCCTTTTCCCACTTGTTGGATACAAGTTTGCCAAGATGTTTTGAATATCCAACGTTTAGAGATTAGCTGGCTTTAAAGCCAGAACAGGAAGTCAGATATTTTCGCTTATCCTGCTGTCCGCGCTCTCGCTGGGGCAGGATAACAGATGATTCACCAAGCCTTTGACACTGAGGGATGGCAGCATGGCCTATTCGTTCACCGAGAAAAAGCGTATCCGCAAAGATTTCGGAAAGCGTCCAAGTATACTGGACGTGCCTTTTCTGCTTGCGACACAGATAAACTCCTACCGCGATTTTCTGCAGGATGGTGTAGCTGCAGGCAAGCGCCAAGATGTGGGTCTGCATGCAGCCTTCAAGTCTGTTTTGCCCATCACCAGTTATTCGGGCAATGCGGTCCTCGAATATGTCAACTACCGTCTGGGCGAACCTGTGTTCGACGTCCGGGAGTGTCAACTGCGGGGCACTACCTATGCGGCACCGCTGCGTGTGCTGGTGCGCCTGGTCATCTACGACAAAGAGGCTCCGGCCGGTTCCAAGGTGGTCAAGGACATCCGTGAGCAGGAAGTCTACATGGGCGAACTGCCGCTGATGACCGATACCGGCACCTTTGTGATCAATGGCACCGAGCGGGTTATCGTCTCCCAGTTGCATCGATCCCCTGGTGTCTTTTTCGATCATGACAAGGGCAAGACCCATTCATCGGGCAAGCTGCTGTTCTCTGCACGGGTCATTCCTTACCGTGGTTCCTGGCTCGATTTCGAGTTTGATCCAAAGGACAACGTCTTCGTGCGTATCGACCGGCGTCGAAAACTGCCGGCCACCATACTGCTGCGGGCCCTCGGCTATGACACCGAACAGATCCTGGGGATGTTCTTCGAGACCGATACCTTCAGCCTGACTAAGCGGACCTCGAAGGTGGATCTGGTGCCCGAGCGTCTGCGCGGGGAAACCGTCACCTTCGACATCAGCGAAGGTGGTGAAGTCATCGTTGAAGCCGGACGGCGCGTCACCGCCCGTCACATCCGCCAGCTGGAAAAAGCCGGGGTCAAAAAGCTGGACGTGCCCCGTGACTACATTTACGGAAAAGTGCTGGCGCACAATATAGTGGACAAGGAGACCGGTGAACTGATCGCAGAGGCGAACACCGAGATCACTGAAGAGCTGTTAGATCTGCTGATTGAGAAAAGTATAAAGAAGTTCAACACGCTGTTTACCAACGATCTGGATCATGGCTCGTTTCTGTCGGAGACCCTGCGCATCGATCCGACCACCAACGAGTTGGAAGCCCAGGTGGAGATCTATCGGATGATGCGTCCCGGTGAGCCGCCGACCAAGGAAGCCGCCCAGAATCTGTTCAACAATCTGTTTTTTACCCCGGAACGTTACGACCTCTCTGCGGTTGGCCGGATGAAATTCAATCGCCGCCTCAGTCGCGAGAATGAGGAGGGTGAAGGGATTCTCTCCAATGTGGACATCATCGAAGTGCTCAGAGAGCTCATCGATATCCGAAATGGTAACGGTGTGGTGGATGATATCGATCATTTGGGTAACCGCCGTATCCGTTGTGTCGGTGAGATGGCGGAAAATCAATTCCGGGTCGGGCTGGTGCGCGTGGAGCGCGCGGTCAAGGAGCGTTTGACCCAGGCTGAGTCGGAAGGCCTGATGCCGCAGGAGATGATCAACGCTAAGCCGGTTTCTGCTGCGATCAAAGAGTTTTTCGGTTCCAGTCAGCTCTCCCAGTTCATGGATCAGAACAATCCGTTGTCGGAGGTGACCCACAAACGCCGTGTCTCGGCCCTGGGCCCGGGCGGCTTGGCCCGTGAACGCGCTGGTTTTGAAGTACGTGACGTGCATCCGACCCACTATGGCAGGGTCTGCCCCATCGAGACCCCTGAGGGACCGAACATCGGTCTGATCAACTCACTGGCGGTCTATTCGCGCACCAATCGATACGGTTTCCTGGAGACCCCCTATCGCAAGGTCAACGATTGCAAGGTTACCTCTCAGATTGACTATCTTTCCGCGATTGAAGAGGGACGTTTTGTTATTGCGCAGGCTAATGCCAACATGGATGAAGAGGGGCGGCTGACCGATGAGCTGGTTTCATCCCGGTTCCAAAACGAATTTACCCTCTCATCACCCGAGAAGGTGCAGTATCTGGATGTTTCGCCGAAACAGATCGTCTCTGTCGCGGCATCGATGATCCCATTTCTGGAACATGACGATGCCAACCGAGCATTGATGGGTTCCAACATGCAGCGCCAGGCGGTACCGACCCTGCGTGCGGAAAAACCACTGGTGGGAACGGGGATGGAGCGCGTGGTTGCGGTCGATTCCGGGGTTACCGTGGTGTCCAAGCGTGGCGGTGTCATCGAATCGGTAGACGCAGCGCGCATCGTGGTGCGGGTGAATGATAACGAAACCGAGGCGGGTGAATCGGGTGTGGACATCTACAACCTGACCAAATATACCCGCTCCAATCAGAATACCTGCATCAATCAGCGTCCACTGGTGAACGTTGAGGATGAGATTGCCAGGGGTGACGTGTTGGCGGATGGGCCATCCACCGATATGGGCGAATTGGCTCTTGGGCAGAATCTGCGGGTCGCTTTCATGCCCTGGAATGGTTACAACTTCGAGGACTCTATCCTGATCTCCGAACGGGTGGTGGATGAGGATCGTTTTACTTCGATCCATATCGAAGAGATGACCTGTATGGCCCGTGACACCAAACTGGGTCCGGAGGAGATTACCGGAGATATCCCGAATGTGGGTGAAGCGGCGCTCTCCAAACTGGATGAATCCGGTATCGTTTATATCGGCGCCGAGGTGCATGAAGGGGATATCCTAGTTGGCAAGGTCACGCCAAAAGGTGAATCTCAGCTGACTCCGGAAGAAAAACTGCTGCGCGCCATTTTTGGTGAGAAGGCCTCCGATGTGAAGGATACTTCACTGCGTGCGTCCTCCGGCCGGGTCGGTACTGTCATCGATGTACAGGTCTTCACCCGTGACGGAGTGGAAAAGGATACCCGCGCCCTGCAGATCGAAGATATTGAGATGGCCCGGGTGCGTAAGGACCTTGATGACCAACTGCGGATCATGGAAGAGGATACCTTCCAGCGGGTGGAAAAGATGCTGCTGGGCAAACTGGCGGATGGCGGCCCGAACAATCTCGCCGCCGGCGCCAAGGTCACCAAGTCCTATCTCAATGAACTGGAACGTGACAGATGGTTTGAAATCCGTCTGCGCAAGGAAGAGACCGCCACTCAGCTCGAGGCGATTGCCGAACAGGTGAAGGCGCAGCGTGATACCTTCAGAGAGAAGTTCGAGGAGAAGAAACGCAAGTTGACTGCCGGTGACGATCTTGCGCCTGGTGTGCTGAAGATGGTCAAGGTCTATGTGGCGGTAAAACGCCGCGTCCAACCGGGTGACAAAATGGCCGGTCGCCACGGCAATAAGGGTGTTATCTCGACGATTGTGCCAGTGGAGGATATGCCGTTCGATGAGCATGGAGAGCCGGTGGATATCGTACTCAACCCGCTTGGCGTACCCTCGCGTATGAACGTCGGACAGGTGCTGGAGACGCACCTGGGCTTTGCCGCCAAGGGCGTGGGCCGCAAGATCGGCGCCATGCTCGAGGCACAGGCGGAGATGGCTGAGCTGCGTGGTTTCCTGAATCAAGTGTATAACACCAGTGGCAAGTCGGAAGATCTCGATTCGATGACGGATGCAGAGATTGTGGAGATGTGCGGCAACCTGAAGGGCGGTGTGCCGATGGCGACACCGGTGTTCGATGGCGCCCATGAGTCCGAAGTGAAGCAGATGCTGGAACTGGCAGGTCTGCCGGAAAGCGGACAGTGCACCCTGTTTGATGGTCGCACGGGCGAGTCGTTCCAACGGCCGGTGACCGTCGGTTACATGTATATGCTGAAACTGAACCACCTGGTGGATGACAAGATGCATGCCCGTTCCACCGGTCCTTACAGTCTGGTTACCCAGCAGCCGTTGGGTGGTAAGGCGCAGTTCGGTGGTCAGCGCTTTGGTGAGATGGAGGTCTGGGCCCTGGAGGCCTATGGCGCTGCGTACACCCTGCAGGAGATGCTTACCGTCAAGTCGGACGACGTCAACGGCCGTACCCGGATGTACAAAAACATCGTCGATGGCAACCATCAAATGGAAGCTGGAATGCCCGAATCGTTCAATGTGTTGGTGAAAGAGATTCGCTCTCTGGGTATCAACATGGAACTGGAACAGGACTGAGTAGCTGACTGAGGTCAGTTACCGTTTGCAGGAGATGCGATCTTGAAAGATCTATTAAATATTCTGAAACAGCAAGGCCAGGCTGAAGATTTCGATGCCATTCGCATCGGCCTGGCATCCCCCGACATGGTCCGGTCCTGGTCCTATGGTGAGGTCAAGAAACCGGAGACCATCAATTACCGGACCTTCAAGCCCGAGCGGGACGGCCTGTTTTGCGCCAAGATCTTCGGCCCGATCAGTGACTACGAATGTCTTTGTGGTAAGTACAAGAGACTGAAGCATCGTGGTGTGGTGTGCGAAAAGTGTGGCGTGGAGGTGACCCTGGCCAAGGTGCGGCGCGATCGCATGGGGCATATCGAGCTGGCCAGCCCGGTGGCGCATATCTGGTTCCTGAAGTCACTACCATCACGCATTGGCCTGCTGATGGATATGACCCTGCGCGATATCGAGCGGGTGCTCTATTTCGAATCATTCGTGGTGGTCGATCCCGGCATGACACCGCTGGAGCGCAGCCAGCTGCTCACCGACGAGCAGTATCTGGACGCCATTGAAGAGAACGGTGACGAATTCGATGCCCGCATGGGCGCCGAGGCGGTCTATGAGCTGCTGAAGACCATCGATATTCCGGCGGAGATCAAACGTCTGCGGGAAGATATCGACGGCACCAACTCCGAGACCAAGATCAAGAAATTTACCAAGCGGCTTAAATTACTGGAGTCGCTGAACGGCTCCGGTAATCGTCCCGAGTGGATGGTGATGACCGTGCTGCCGGTGCTGCCACCGGAGCTGCGTCCGCTGGTGCCATTGGATGGGGGGCGTTTCGCCACCTCTGATCTGAACGATCTCTACCGCCGGGTGATCAACCGCAACAACCGTCTGAAACGGCTGCTGGACCTGAATGCGCCGGACATCATCGTGCGTAATGAAAAACGTATGCTGCAGGAGTCGGTTGACGCGCTGCTGGACAATGGCCGGCGTGGCCGGGCCATCACCGGCACCAACCGCCGTCCACTGAAATCCCTGGCGGATATGATCAAGGGCAAGCAGGGTCGTTTTCGGCAGAACCTATTAGGTAAGCGTGTCGACTACTCAGGCCGTTCGGTCATCGTGGTGGGTCCGACCCTGAAACTGCATCAGTGTGGATTACCGAAGAAAATGGCGCTGGAGCTGTTCAAGCCCTTTATCTTCAGCAAACTGCAATTGCGTGGCCTGGCGACTACCATCAAGGCGGCCAAAAAGCTGGTAGAGCGGGGCACCGCAGAGGTCTGGGATATTCTGGAAGAGGTAATCCGCGAACACCCGGTGATGCTGAACCGGGCGCCAACCCTGCATCGACTCGGTATTCAGGCCTTTGAACCAGTGTTGATCGAGGGTAAGGCGATCCAACTGCATCCACTGGTTTGTACTGCATTCAATGCCGACTTTGACGGTGACCAGATGGCGGTGCATGTGCCTCTTTCCATCGAGGCCCAGCTCGAAGCGCGCAGCCTGATGATGGCGACCAACAATATTCTTTCTCCGGCGAACGGCGATCCGATCATCGTGCCCTCGCAGGATGTGGTGCTTGGCCTCTATTTCATGACCCGCGACCGTATTAATGCCTTGGGTGAGGGCATGGCCTTCGCCGATACCATGGAGGCAATGCGCGCCTATGAATCGGGCCATGCCGATCTGCAGGCCAAGGTTAAGGTTCGAATACAGGAAGTAGTGCTGGGTGACGATGGCAACATGGTGGAGCAGACCAGGCTGATCGATACTACGATCGGTCGTACCATCGTCTTCGGGATCGTACCGGATGGCCTGCCCTACGAATTGGTCGATCGGGCAATGGGCAAGAAGGCGATCTCCAATCTGATCAATGCCTGCTATCGCCGGCTCGGTTTGAAGGATACAGTCATTTTTGCCGACCAGCTGATGTACATGGGCTTTCGTTATGCAACCCGTGCCGCAGTCTCTTTCTGCTCCAATGATATGGTGGTGCCGGAGGAGAAGGGGACTATTCTGGCGCGGGCTGAGAATGAAGTGAAGGAGATCCAGAATCAGTACACCTCCGGTCTGGTGACCAATGGTGAGCGCTACAACAAGGTGGTCGACATCTGGTCCCACACCAACGACCAGGTGGCCAAGGCGATGATGGCCAAGCTGGGCAAGGAGAAGCTGCTCGACCGGGATGGTAACGAGGTCGAGCAGGACTCTTTCAACTCCGTATATATGATGGCTGACTCCGGAGCTCGTGGTTCCGCGGCTCAGATCAGGCAGCTGGCTGGTATGCGTGGCCTGATGGCGAAACCCGATGGTTCCATCATCGAGACCCCCATCACCGCCAATTTCCGCGAAGGCCTCGATGTGTTGCAGTACTTCATCTCAACCCATGGCGCGCGCAAGGGACTTGCGGATACCGCACTGAAGACCGCCAACTCCGGTTATCTGACCCGGCGCCTGGTGGATGTCGCGCAGGATATGGTGGTGCTGGAAGAGGATTGCGGCACCAATGGCGGGGTTCTGATGCAGCCTATCATCGAGGGTGGTGATGTGGTCGAGCCGCTGCGCGAACGTATTCTGGGCCGGGTGCTCTCTATCGATGCCCATCCGCCGGGCAGTGATGAGGTGGCCTGTGAAGCAGGCACCCTGCTCGACGAGGAGTTGGTCGAAAGCTTAGAGACTATCGGCGTGGATCAGGTAGTGGTGCGTTCCGCCATTACCTGCCAGGCAAAAGTGGGTGCCTGTTCAAAATGCTACGGCCGTGATCTGGCGCGTGGTCATAAGGTTAATATGGGCGAGTCCGTGGGGGTTATCGCGGCTCAATCGATTGGTGAGCCGGGTACCCAGCTCACCATGCGCACCTTCCATATCGGTGGTGCGGCCTCACGCTCGGCAGCAGTCAATAATATCCAGGTCAAGGCGGGCGGTATCGCGCACTTGCATAACATCAAGACAGCCCAGCACTCCAGCGGCAACCTGGTGGCAACCTCTCGCTCCGGTGAGCTGATTATAGTGGATGATGTGGGACGTGAGCGTGAGCGCTATAAGTTGCCTTATGGAGCAACGCTGCAGGTGGCGGATGGTTCCCCGGTTGAGGGCGGCCAGATCGTTGCCAACTGGGATCCGCATACCCATCCGGTTATCACAGAAGTGGCGGGTGTCTTGCGTTTCGTTGATTTCGTGGATGGCGTGACCGTGCAGAAACAGATCGATGAGGTGACCGGCCTCAGCTCTCTCGAGGTAATCGATCCAAAACAGCGCCCGCCTGCTGGTAAGGATGTTCGGCCCATGTTGAAGCTGGTGGATTCGGACGACAATGATTTGAATATTGCCGGAACCGATATCCCCGCCCATTACTTCCTGCCGGCAAACGCGGTGGTCAACGTGCTGGACGAGGCCGACGTAGGGGTGGGTGATGTCTTGGCCCGTATCCCTCAGGAATCATCCAAGACCCGTGACATCACCGGTGGTCTGCCTCGTGTGGCTGATCTTTTCGAAGCGCGCAAACCTAAGGATCCGGCGATTCTTGCGGAGGCCACGGGTACCGTGAGTTATGGAAAGGATACCAAGGGCAAGCAGCGTCTGGTCATTACCGATAGCGATGGAGAGCAGCATGAGGAGCTGATCCCCAAATGGCGGCATGTCAGCGTGTTCGAGGGTGAGCAGGTTGAGAAAGGTGAAATGATTTCCGACGGTGAGCTGAATCCGCACGATATTCTGCGTCTAAGGGGCGTGACTCATCTTGCAGAGTATCTGGTCAAGGAGATCCAGGACGTCTATCGCCTGCAGGGTGTGAAGATCAACGATAAACATATCGAGGTCATCATTCGGCAGATGTTGCGCAAGGTCGAAGTGACCAGTGTGGGAGACAGCCGCTTCCTGAAAGGTGAGCAGGTCGAAAAGTCCTCTCTGCAGGAAGAGAATGAAGTCTTGCGCGCCGCCGGCAAGCACGCGGCGCTTTTCGAACCGCTGCTGCTGGGTATCACCAAGGCCTCTCTGGCAACCGAGTCGTTCATTTCAGCGGCATCCTTTCAGGAGACCACTCGTGTGTTGACCGAAGCGGCAGTGCGCGGTTTGTCAGACAGGCTGCATGGACTCAAGGAGAACGTCATCGTGGGTCGACTGATACCTTCAGGTACTGGTCTTTCATACCACAATGAACGCCGTCGTCAGCGCATGGAGATGTTGGCTGAAGAAGAGACCAAGCCGGAGCTGGTGGTGGAAGAAGTGGAGCAAGCCTTCAAAGAGGCGCTCAACACTCCTGAGAGTGAGTGATGCAGGAATTGCTGCCAGCGTTTATTGGCGGCAGTAAGTTAGGGAGGCTCTGTTAAGTCGATCCATAGATTTAACAGAGCACGGAAACGAATAATGTGATTTGGCGTTTCCTTCATTATCAATCGCTTACGGCGATGGAAAATGGCGACACATCTTTGTGTCATTGGAATGTTTGAATTTTTCAGATACTCCTTGGCTTGACAACACTCTGGGGCAAGCATAGAATGCGCGCTCTCTGACAGGCCGGCCCAATGCCGGCCTGTCGTTTCTAGCGCTCTGCCGAGCTTTTCGAAGGTGGCAATGAGCGAAGTCAAATGCCAGAGAAATCGAGCTTCCGGCGCATATTATTTCTGCGGACCGGGCAGCTTTCGACTTCTCCGATTTTTTATGTAATGCGAATATCAGGGTCCCTGGAGACGGATATAGATGGCAACGATTAACCAGCTGGTGCGTAAGCCCAGGAAGCGGAAACCCTCGAAGAGTAATGTGCCGGCCCTCAATGCCTGCCCGCAGAAGCGTGGTGTGTGTACGCGTGTTTATACGACTACACCGAAAAAACCAAACTCAGCCCTGCGTAAGGTCGCACGTGTGCGTCTGACCAACGGCTTTGAGGTCACCAGCTACATTGGCGGTGAGGGACATAATCTCCAGGAGCACTCGGTGGTGCTGATTCGTGGGGGTCGTGTGAAGGATCTTCCTGGTGTTCGCTATCATGTGGTGCGCGGCAGCCTGGATACCTCTGGTGTCGAGAGCCGTCGTCAGGGTCGATCTAAATACGGCGCCAAGCGGCCGAAAAGCTGACACTTCAGTAGCGCATAATTATTCAGTGAATTAGAGATAGAGCAATGCCGAGAAGACGAATTCCAGCCCGAATGCAGACCCTGCCAGATCCTAAGTATGGTAGTGAGTTGTTGGCAAAATTCATCAACATGGTGATGGTCGACGGCAAGAAGTCGGTGGCAGAAAAGATCCTTTATGGGGCGCTTGATCAGGTGCTTGAGAGGCGCTCTGGCGAGGCATTGGATCTTCTGAATGTTGCACTGGAAAATGTCCGTCCGGTGGTTGAGGTAAAATCCCGCCGGGTCGGTGGCGCTACCTATCAGGTGCCGGTCGAAGTGCGTCCTAACCGGCGTAACTCCCTGGCGATGCGTTGGTTGATTGATGCTTCACGCAAACGCAGTGAGAAGTCAATGGCGATGCGTCTGGCGGGTGAACTGTTGGATGCCTCGGAAAACAAGGGTGCGGCAGTTAAGAAAAAGGATGACACCCACCGCATGGCGGAAGCCAACAAGGCATTTTCACATTATCGCTGGTAAGCGGTTTTACCCTAATTTAGCTCTTTTAAAAACAGGTTTGTAACGTGGCACGGAAAACTCCTATTGAGCGCTATCGTAATATTGGCATCATGGCTCACATCGATGCTGGTAAAACGACTACTACCGAGCGTGTGCTCTATTACACCGGTGTGTCTCACAAGATCGGTGAGGTGCATGATGGCGCTGCCACCATGGATTGGATGGAGCAGGAGCAGGAGCGTGGTATTACTATCACTTCGGCTGCCACGACCTGTTTCTGGAGCGGCATGGCTCAGCAGTTTCCTGAGCATCGCTTCAATATCATCGATACCCCTGGACACGTTGACTTCACCATTGAGGTTGAGCGTTCCCTGCGCGTTTTAGATGGCGCAGTGTTCGTGCTCTGTGCAGTAGGCGGAGTCGAACCCCAGTCTGAAACTGTCTGGCGTCAGGCCAACAAATACAGCGTGCCCCGCATGGCGTTCGTCAATAAGATGGATCGCATGGGTGCTGACTTTTTCCGAGTCGTCGAGCAGTTGAAGGATCGCTTGGGCGCCAATGCGGTGCCGATTCAGGTGCCGGTGGGTGCTGAAGAGGGATTTCAGGGTCTGGTCGATCTGGTGAAGATGAAGTCGGTGGTCTGGTCAGAAGAGAACATGGGTGTGGAATTCACCTACGAAGAGATTCCAGCGGATCTCGTCGATACTTGCAACGAGTGGCGCGAGCATATGGTCGAAGCCGCCGCCGAAGGCTCTGATGAGTTGATGGTGAAGTATCTCGAAGACGGGGAATTGTCAGAGGAAGAGATCCTCGAGGGTCTGCGTGTGCGAACCCTGAGATTGGAGATCATTCCGGTCACTTGCGGGTCCGCGTTCAAGAACAAAGGCGTGCAGGCTGTGCTGGACAAGGTTATCGAGCTGATGCCTTCTCCAGTCGATGTGCCGGCTATTCGCGGTGTACTGGATGATGCTGAAGAGACGGAAGCTGAGCGTCCTTCAAACGACAATGCGCCATTTGCGGCATTGGCATTTAAGATCGCAACCGATCCTTTCGTGGGAACCCTGACCTTCTTCCGCGCCTATTCCGGTGTGCTGAAGTCCGGCGACACGATCTATAACCCGGTCAAGGGTAAGAAGGAGCGTATCGGGCGTATCCTGCAGATGCACTCCAACTCCCGGGAAGAGATCAAAGAGGTGTGTGCGGGTGATATCGCTGCAGCAGTAGGGCTGAAAGATGTCACGACCGGAGAGACCCTCTGTTCTCTGAATGAGGTGATAACTCTCGAGCGCATGGAGTTCCCGGAGCCGGTTATCGCAGTGGCTGTTGAGCCTAAGACCAAAACCGATCAGGAAAAAATGGGTGTTGCGCTATCCAAGCTTGCGCAAGAGGATCCGTCTTTCCGGGTCAGCAGTGATGAAGAGTCTGGTCAGACCATCATTGCCGGTATGGGTGAGTTACACCTGGATATCATCGTCGACCGCATGAGGCGTGAGTTTAATGTAGAGGCGAATGTGGGCGCTCCACAGGTGGCCTACCGTGAAACAATCCGCACCTCTATCGAGCAGGAAGGCAAGTTTGTCAGGCAGTCGGGTGGTCGGGGTCAGTATGGACATGTCTATCTGCGCATTGAGCCGCAGGAGGCAGGCGCCGGGTACGAGTTCGCTAACGAAATCGTAGGTGGTGCTGTCCCACGAGAATATATTCCTGCCGTCGACAAGGGTGTGCAGGAAGCCATGGGAAATGGTGTAATTGCAGGATATCCAGTAGTGGATGTAAAGGTCACCCTGTATGACGGCTCCTATCATGACGTCGACTCGAATGAGATGGCCTTCAAAGTGGCCGGCTCGATGTGTTTTAAAGAGGGTATCAAAAAGGCTAGGCCGGTCCTGCTTGAACCAATGATGAAGGTCGAGGTGGTGACGCCAGAAGAGTATATGGGCGATGTCATGGGCGACCTGAGTAGTCGTCGGGGTATGGTCCAGGGTATGGATGATTCTCCGGCAGGCAAGCAGATCAAGGCGCAGGTACCATTGTCTGAGATGTTCGGCTATGCCACCGATCTGCGATCGGCAACGCAGGGTCGCGCCAACTACAGCATGGAATTTGCAAAATATTCAGAGGTGCCGGCGAGTATCGCTGACGCCATTTCCAAGAAACAGTAATCGGGTATAGGGGTAACACTGTGTCCAAGGAAAAATTCGAACGCACAAAACCGCATGTCAACGTGGGAACGATCGGTCACGTCGACCACGGCAAGACCACATTGACGGCGGCGATCACCACAGTCCAGGCGGCCAAGTACGGCGGCGAGCAGCGCGCCTTTGATCAGATCGACAACGCCCCGGAAGAGCGTGAGCGTGGTATCACCATCGCCACCGCCCATGTGGAGTACGAGTCAGAGAAGCGTCACTATGCGCACGTGGACTGTCCCGGACATGCGGACTATGTAAAGAACATGATCACCGGTGCGGCGCAGATGGATGGCGCGATCCTGGTGGTCTCTGCAGCGGATGGCCCCATGCCCCAGACCCGTGAGCACATCCTGCTCTCCCGTCAGGTGGGTGTGCCCTACATCATCGTCTACCTGAACAAGGCCGACATGGTGGATGACGAAGAGCTGCTGGAACTGGTCGAGATGGAAGTGCGCGAGCTGCTCGACAGCTACGACTTCCCGGGTGACGACACCCCGATCATCGTCGGCTCCGCGCTGAAAGCGCTGGAAGGCGACACCGGCGAACTGGGCAGCCAGTCCATCGACAAACTGATGGACGCGCTGGACAGCTACATACCGGAGCCGGACCGCGCCATTGACGGCGCCTTCCTGATGCCGATCGAAGACGTGTTCTCGATCTCCGGACGCGGCACCGTGGTGACCGGACGTATCGAGCGCGGCGTGATCAAGGTCGGTGAAGAGATCGAAATTGTCGGCATCAAAGAGACCGCCAAGACCGTCTGTACCGGTGTCGAGATGTTCCGCAAGCTGCTGGATCAGGGCGAGGCGGGCGACAACGTAGGCGTCCTGTTGCGCGGCACCAAGCGCGAAGAGGTTGAACGCGGCCAAGTGCTGGCGCACCCGAAAAGCATCACCCCGCACACCCATTTTGAGTGTGAAGTGTACGTGCTGAGCAAAGATGAGGGTGGCCGTCACACGCCATTCTTCAATAACTACCGTCCGCAGTTTTATTTTCGGACCACCGATGTCACCGGCGCCTGCGACCTGCCTGAGGGTGTGGAGATGGTGATGCCGGGTGACAACGTAAAGATGGTCGTCAAGCTGATCGCGCCGATCGCGATGGAAGACGGTCTGCGCTTTGCGATCCGTGAAGGTGGCCGGACCGTTGGGGCCGGTGTGGTCTCCAAGATTATCGAGTAAGTGATAATGGCAAACCAGAGAATTCGTATTCGTCTGAAAGCGTTCGATCATCGACTGATTGATCAGTCTGCGCGTGAAATAGTGGAAACCGCTAAGCGCACAGGTGCGCTGGTGCGTGGCCCGATTCCCATGCCGACTAAGAAAGAACGTTACACTGTGCTGATTTCGCCGCATGTCAATAAAGATGCGCGAGACCAGTATGAGATTCGCACACACAAACGCCTGCTGGATATTGTCGAACCAACCGACAAAACCGTAGATGCGTTGATGAAGCTCGATTTGGCTGCCGGCGTAGACGTGCAGATCAAACTGAACTGAGGTTAAGAACAATGACGATTGGAGTAGTCGGGCGTAAAGCTGGCATGACCAGGGTCTTCACTGAAGATGGTGTTTCCGTACCGGTAAGCGTCATTGAAGTGGAGCCAAATAGAGTCTCCCAGCTAAAAAATGCGGACGTAGATGGTTATCTGGCAATCCAGGTGACAACCCGTAGCCGTAAGGCCTCTAAGGTGAATAAAGCCGAAGCAGGGCATTTTTCCAAAGCCAGCGTTGAAGCGGGAGCTGGTTTATGGGAGTTTCGCCTTGAGGATAGTGAGGCGGAAGGAATCGAGCTTGGTAGTGAAATCAAGGCAGACCTGTTTACTGCGGGTCAAATTGTCGATGTGCGCGGCCAGACTCAGGGTAAGGGTTTTCAGGGTGGTGTGAAGCGTCACAACTTCCACATGCAGGACGCAACCCACGGTAACTCGATTTCACATCGCGCTCCAGGTTCCATCGGACAGTGCCAGACGCCTGGCCGCGTTTTCAAGGGTAAGAAAATGGCAGGGCATATGGGTGCGGTGCAACGCAGTCAGCAGAATCTCGAAGTAGTACGTGTCGATACAGAACGTAATCTGATTCTAGTGAAAGGCTCAGTGCCCGGTTCCAAAGGCGGAAATGTCATTGTGACGCCGGCGATCAAGATGAAGAATAAAGGTTAATTCTGATGGATCTTAATATTCAATCCACTGGCGAAGATAATCAGACCATTCAGGTTTCTGATGCAGTGTTTGCTGCTGACCTGAAGGAAGGCCTGATTCATCAGGTTGTCACCGCACACATGGCGGGAGCCCGTGCTGGAACAAAGGCACAGAAGACCCGCTCTGAAGTACGCGGCGGCGGCGCCAAGCCATGGCGTCAAAAAGGTACGGGTCGTGCTCGGTCAGGCACCAGTCGCAGCCCTATCTGGCGTAGTGGCGGGGCCACTTTTGCCGCTGCTCCACGCAGTTACGCGCAGAAGATCAATCGCAAGATGTATCGTGGCGCAGTGTGTTCAATACTTTCCGAATTGATTCGGCAGGATAGGCTCGTTGCGGTTAGTGACTTCAGTGTATCAGCACCTAAGACGAAGGAGCTGGTTGGCAAACTGAATGAACTGGGCCTCAAAGATGTCTTGCTGATTTGCGAAAATCCAGATGAAAATCTTTATCTGGCAGCGCGTAACCTGTACGGCGTCGATATTCGTGATGTAGCGGAAATCGATCCGGTTAGCCTGATTGCTTATGAGAAAGTACTCGTGACTGAGTCAGCACTTAAAAAGATTGAGGAGCGTTTGGCATGAACAGCGAACGTCTGATGAAGGTGTTGTTAAGCCCTTTGGTTTCTGAAAAGAGCAGTATCGCGGCGGATGCCAATCAGCAATACACCTTCCGGGTGGCGACTGACGCGACCAAGCGTGAAATTGCACGAGCAGTAGAGAAACTGTTCGATGTCAAAGTAGATCGTGTTCAGGTAGTCAACGTAAAAGGTAAAAAGAAGCGTTTTGGCGCTATCCAAGGCCGACGCTCCGATTGGAGAAAGGCATACGTACGTCTCCTGCCCGGCAGTGAAATCGATTTCTCTGCTGGCGCCTGAACCAAGTATACGGGATTGAGAGAATGGCAGTCGTAAAATCAAAACCGACTTCACCCGGCCGACGCTTTGTGGTGAAAGTCGTAAATGCGGACCTTCATAAGGGCGCTCCCTATGGACCTCTGCTGGATAAGAAGTCAAAGACTGGTGGGCGCAACAATAAGGGTCGTATCACCACACGACATCGTGGCGGGGGTCATAAACAGCGCTACAGGATCATTGATTTCAAGCGCAACAAGCAGGGTATACCTGCGGTTGTTGAAAGGCTTGAATATGATCCGAACCGCACTGCGCATATTGCACTGATCCGCTATGCGGATGGTGAACGCAGCTATATCATTGCCCCCAGAAAATTGGCAGTGGGTGATGAGGTTGAGTCTGGAATCGAGGCGCCGATCAAGGTGGGTAACTGCCTGCCGTTGCGGGGTATCCCTATCGGTTCGGTGGTTCATTGTGTGGAAATGAAGCCTGGTAAAGGCGCACAAATGGCCCGCTCGGCAGGTGCTTCCGTGCAACTGGTTGCTCGTGAAGGCGAGTATGCAACCTTGCGCCTGCGTTCAGGTGAAATGCGCAAGGTTATGGCCGACTGCCGCGCCGTTGTCGGTGAGGTATCGAACTCCGAGCACAACCTGCGTTCACTCGGCAAGGCTGGAGCCAAGCGTTGGAAAGGTATACGTCCAACCGTGCGCGGTGTCGCAATGAACCCGGTCGACCACCCACATGGTGGTGGTGAAGGTAGGACATCCGGTGGCCGTCATCCTGTTTCACCATGGGGTGTTCCAACCAAGGGATACAAAACACGAACCAACAAACGTACGGACAAAATGATCGTACGTCGTAGAAATCGCAAATAATTTTAGGGGTTAACGCCGTGCCACGTTCAATTAGGAAAGGCCCTTTCGTAGACCATCATCTGGCAAAGAAGGTGGAAGAGGCAGTAGCACAGAACAATAAGCGTCCGATCAAGACATGGTCGCGCAGGTCTTTGGTCCTGCCTGAGATGATTGGTTTAACAATTGCTGTACACAATGGTAGGCAGCATGTTCCCGTGCTCATCTCCGAGAACATGGTCGGACACAAACTCGGTGAGTTCGCACAGACTCGGACATACCGTGGGCATTCGGCAGATAAGAAATCCTAATTTGGGGTCGATGATGCAAACGACAGCAAAATTGAGACACGCGCGCATCGCAGCGCAGAAGGGCCGCTTGGTGGCGGACCAGATTCGTGGCCTGCCGGTGGAGCAGGCTCTGGATATCCTTGCTTTCAGCAAGAAAAAGGGTGCAGTCCTGGTCAAGAAAGTTCTTGAATCTGCGATTGCCAATGCTGAGCATAACGAAGGTGCAGATATTGACGAACTGAAGGTTTCCGCAGTAAGCGTTGATGAAGGACCGACGATGAAACGTATTCGTGCACGTGCTAAAGGGCGGGCATCAAGAATTCTCAAGCGCACCAGTCATATCAATGTGACGGTAGCGGACAAGTAACAGGCAAGAGAGACTGATATGGGGCAGAAAGTACATCCAACAGGAATACGACTTGGCATCGTCAAAGACTGGACATCCAAGTGGTATGCAGATTCCAAGCACTTTGCAGATCTTCTCAACAGTGATCTTCAAGTTCGTGAGTACCTGAAAAAACGCCTCTCTCAGGCATCTGTCAGTCGGATTCAGATAGATCGCCCTGCGAATAATGCGCATATTACCGTGCATACTGCACGGCCTGGTCTGGTTATTGGTAAAAAAGGCGAGGATATCGATAAACTGAGAGCTGAAGTCTCGAGCATGATGGGTGTCCCCGTGCATATGAGTATCGAGGAGATACGTAAACCAGAACTCGATGCACAGCTAGTAGCTGAGGGTGTTGCCCAGCAACTTGAGCGTCGTGTGATGTTCCGTCGCGCCATGAAGCGTTCAGTTCAGAATGCCATGCGTCTCGGGGCTGAAGGAATCAAGGTTAATATCGGTGGCCGTTTGAATGGTGCTGAAATAGCACGTTCTGAATGGTATCGTGAAGGTCGGGTACCGCTCCACACGCTTCGTGCAGATATTGACTATGGTTTTGCAGAAGCAGCTACAACCTATGGAATCATAGGCGTGAAGGTCTGGATCTTTAAAGGTGAGATATTTGGTGAAGGTGGGGAAGTATCTACCGAATCCAAACCGAAGGGCTCCGGTAAAAGGTCATAAGCAATGTTACAACCAAAACGAACTAAATTTCGCAAACAACACAAAGGTCGTAACCGTGGGCTTGCCACGAGTGGCTGTAATGTCTCGTTTGGCGAATTCGGTCTAAAATCGACTGGTCGTGGCCGCATTACTGCCCGGCAAATCGAGGCGGCGCGCCGCACCATCACCCGGCACGTAAAACGTGGCGGTAAGTTATGGATAAGGATCTTTCCCGACAAACCGATTACCAAGAAACCTCTTGAAGTACGTCAAGGTAAAGGTAAGGGTAATGTTGAGTACTGGGTTGCCCAGATTCAACCTGGAAGAATGCTTTATGAGATTGAAGGGATTTCAGAAGAGTTGGCGCGTGAGGCCTTTGCATTGGCCGCTGCCAAGCTTCCTATCTCCACCTCTTTCGTGAAGCGGACGGTGATGTGATGAAAGCGAGTGAATTACGTGGAAAGACTCAGCAGGAGCTGAATGGCAGTCTGGAAGAGTTGCTCAAGGAACAATTCAATCTTCGCATGCAAAAAGGCACCGGACAGCTGAGTCGGCCGTCCCGTGTGAAAGAAGTGCGTAAAGAGATAGCACGGATTAAGACAGTGTTGAACGAACAGAAGTCGAGTGATGCATCATGAGTGAACAGGAAGCCAACAACCGTACATTAACTGGCGTGGTTGTCAGCGACTCAATGGATAAATCCATAACTGTTGTCGCAGAACGTCGGGTTAAACATCCTGTCTATGGTAAGTTCATGCGTCGTTCGACAAAAGTGTATGCACACGACGAAGCAAATGAATGCAACAAGGGTGATACTGTGATGGTAGTACAGTGTCGTCCATTGTCTAAGACCAAGACATGGCGCTTGGTAAAAATCTTGGAACGTGCGAACTGAGTTTTAACGATCCTGGGCATCAGATATTAAATATATATTTAGGGCATAACCATGATTCAGATGCAGACAAACCTGAATGTGGCCGATAACAGCGGTGCGCGGCGTGTACAGTGCATAAAAGTACTGGGTGGATCCCACCGCCGCTATGCAGCTATCGGAGACATTATCAAAGTCAGTGTCAAAGATGCGATACCACGGGGTAAGGTTAAAAAAGGCGATGTGTACAACGCTGTTGTAGTACGCACCAAAAAGGGTGTAAGACGACCTGATGGTTCAATTATCCGGTTTGATACGAATGCCGCTGTTCTTTTGAACAACCAGCATCAACCGATTGGAACCCGTATTTTTGGTCCAGTTACCCGTGAATTGAGAAGTGAGCGATTCATGAAGATCATCTCACTCGCGCCAGAGGTTTTGTGAGGTATCGTTATGGCATGCAAAATTAAAAAAGGTGATGAGATCGTGGTCCTTGCCGGAAAAGACAAGGATAAGCGCGGAACAGTGATCAAGATGGTTGGCGATGACCGGGTGGTCGTTGAAAACATCAATATGGCCAAGAAGCATACCAAGCCAAACCCAAATAAGGGTGAGCCAGGTGGTATTCTCGACAAAGAGATGCCTATGCATATTTCAAATATTGCCCTGTTCAACCCTGCAACGGGAAAAGCGGATCGGGCAGGCTTCAAAATCCTGGAAGATGGTAAGAAAGTTCGAGTTTTTAAATCCAACGGCGAAGTCGTGGATATCTAAGGTGTGATCAGCAATGTCAAGATTACAGCAAAACTATAAAGATACTATTGTCCAGGAATTGATGGATAAGTTTCAGTTCAGCAGTATTATGCAGGTTCCCAAGATCACCAAAGTCACTCTTAATATGGGTGTTGGTGAGGCTATTGGGGATAAGAAGGTTCTCGAGTTTGCAGTGGGTGATATGGAGAAGATTGCTGGACAAAAAGCAGTCATCACCCGTGCAAGGAAGTCTAACGCGGGTTTCAAGATCCGCGAAGACTGGCCTATCGGATGTAAGGTGACTCTGCGTCGGGAAAGAATGTATGAGTTCCTTGATCGCCTGATTAACATCGCGATACCACGTATTCGAGACTTTCGTGGCCTGAATGGAAAATCATTCGATGGTCGTGGAAACTACAGTATGGGTGTCAGTGAACAGATCATGTTCCCAGAAATCGACTATGACAAAATCGATGCCCTGCGCGGTATGGATATCACTATCACGACGACTGCTAAAACAGACGAAGAAGGGCGAGCGCTGTTAGAAGCCTTCAAATTTCCCTTTAAGAATTGAGTTTCAGATATGGCAAAAAAAAGCATGATTGCACGGGAAAAAAAACGTGCGCAGAGAGTCGCCAGATATTCAGCCAAGCGTGATTCGCTTAAGGCTGTGATCAAAGATCCGAAGAGTAGCTTTGAAGAGATCGAAGAGGCAACTCTGAAATTACAGAAACTTCCGCGTGATGCGAGCACCACAAGACAGCACAATCGCTGCCGTGTGACTGGCCGACCTCATGGTTACTATAGGAAGTTTGGACTTTGCCGAAACAAACTTCGTGAAGCAGCAATGCGCGGAGATATTCCTGGACTTGTAAAGGCAAGTTGGTAGAATAACGCGTTTTTCGCCAGGCAATTTAAGTGCCTGGTAATATTATCGTTGGGTATCGCGTCAAAAAGACGGCTTGACCCTAGGAGCTCATCAATGAGTATGTCAGATCCGATTGCGGATATGCTAACGCGCATCCGCAATGGCCAATCAGCTAATAAGACCCGCATCGAGCTGCCCTCTTCCAAGCAAAAGCTAGCTATCGCTAATCTTCTGAAAGACGAAGGTTACGTCAACGAGGTTTCCGTTAAAAACGAAGGTGCAATGCCGATCCTTATGGTCGAGCTAAGGTATTTTCAAGGGGATCCATTGATAGAGGTGATCAAGCGGGTCAGTCGCCCTGGACTGCGTGTATACAAAGGTTGCAACGACCTTCCAAAAGTACGCGGTGGGCTGGGTGTGGCAATCATCTCCACTTCAAAAGGTGTTATGACCGATCGTGCGGCTAGAGCAGCCGGACAGGGCGGCGAAGTCATAGCCTTCGTCGCATAAGGGTGGTAGATCAATGTCAAGAATAGCTAAGAGTCCCATTTCTTTACCTAAGGGTATTGAAGTGAAGATCGATGGTCATGCGGTTTCAGCCAAAGGGCCGAAAGGCTCCTTGGAGCTAAATGCGCATGACTTGGTTGGTGTTGCTCAAGATGACGGTTTACTGACTGTCTCTCCGGTAACCGAAGATAAACAGTCCTGGGCGATGGCTGGCACCTTCCGAGCGCTGATTAATAATATGGTAACCGGCGTCAGTCAAGGTTTCGAAAAGAAACTGCAATTGGTGGGTGTTGGATACCGCGCTCAGGCAAAAGGCAAGATTCTCAATCTCAATCTTGGATTTTCACATCCAGTGGAATTTCCGATACCAGATGGAATTGAGGTTTCAACGCCTTCTGCTACGGAAATCATAGTTTCCGGGTGTGATAAGCAACAGGTGGGTCAGGTGGCTGCAGAGATTCGTGCATTCAGGCCGCCAGAGCCATACAAAGGCAAAGGTGTGCGTTACTCTGATGAGTATGTTGCACGTAAAGAAGCTAAGAAGAAATAGCAGGGTTAAACGATGGACAAAAAACAAGCTCGTATACGCCGCGGCAGACGTGCTCGCGCCAAGATTCGCGAATTGGGTGCTCATCGTCTGACCGTCCATAGAACATCGCAACATATCTATGCGCAGATTATTGCTCCCAATGGTGAGCAGGTGCTGACAAGCGCCTCAACATTGGATAAGGCGGTAAAAGGTGAGATAACCGGATCAACCGGGAACTCGGCTGCTGCATCGATCGTGGGTAAGCATATTGGCCAGAGGGCAAAAGAGGCTGGAATAGAGCGTGTCGCTTTCGACCGCTCCGGGTTTCGCTATCATGGGCGAGTTAAGGCTTTAGCTGAGGCGGCTCGTGAAGTCGGTCTTCAATTTTAAAGGTTCAGGATAATGGCAAATTTTAACGCGAAGCCCGAAGGTGACGATCTGCTGGAAAAGCTCATCAATGTCAACCGTGTAGCTAAGGTAGTCAAAGGTGGTCGGCAGTTCGGTTTTTCTGCGCTCACGGTTGTGGGTGATGGTAGTGGACGTGTTGGGTTCGGTACCGGCAAAGCCAAAGAAGTACCGGTCGCAATTCAGAAAGCCATGGAGTGTGCGCGAAAGAATATGGTTGATGTCAAACTGAACGGCTCAACGCTTCAGTATGCGCTGAAAGGCAGACATGGCGCCGCAAAGGTTCACATGCAGCCTGCTTCTGAAGGCACCGGCATTATTGCAGGTGGTGCGATGCGCGCCGTGTTTGAAGTGGTTGGAGTGCAGAACGTGCTAGCCAAGTGCATCGGCACCAACAACCCGATCAACGTGGTCCGCGCCACTATCAATGGCTTAAAATACATGACGGATGCTGAGGCAGTGGCCGCCAAACGCGGCAAGACTGCTGAAGAGATTCTGGGGTAAATAAGATGTCAGACAAGAATATGATGCAGGTTATCCTGGTGCGGAGCATGAACGGCCGTCTTGCAAGTCATAAGGCCTGCGTGAGAGGTCTGGGATTGCGCCGGATGCACCAGGTCGTAGAAGTTGAGGACACACCTTGTACACGCGGAATGGTAAACAAGGTCTCTTACATGGTTAAAGTGGTGGAGGCTTGAGATGAACCTCAATTCAATTAAACCGACAGCCGGCAGCAAAAGTGATGCTAAACGCGTCGGTAGAGGAATAGGCAGTGGCCTGGGTAAAACCTGCGGTCGTGGCCACAAAGGTCAAAAGTCCCGCTCGGGCGGTTTCCACAAAGTTGGATTTGAGGGTGGCCAAATGCCTTTGCAGCGTCGGCTGCCAAAGGTGGGCTTTAGCTCGAGAGTTGGACGCACGACGGCGGAAATCAGACTCAGTGAGCTTTCCAAATTATCTGAAGATGTGGTCGATCTCGCTGTACTGATGAGCGCAAATCTTGTCAATAGATCGGTAACCCGTGCGAAAGTATTTGCGTCTGGTCAGCTTGATCGTGCAGTAACAGTAAAAGGGCTCAAGGTTACCAAGGGTGCGCGAGCGGCTATAGAAGCGGCTGGTGGCAAGGTCGAAGATTAATGGCAAAGAACGATTCCGGAATGATGAATTCGTTGGGTGGTATGGGCCGCCTGACGGAACTGAGGCAGAGGCTGCTGTTTGTCGCTGGTGCGTTGCTGGTGTTCCGTATTGGTACATTCATCCCTGTGCCTGGCGTCAATCCAGTAGCATTGGCTGCTTTGTTTGAGCAGACCCAGGGTTCAATCCTTGATATGTTCAACATGTTTTCCGGTGGTGCGCTGGAAAGAGCGAGTCTGTTTGCTCTAGGCATCATGCCATACATCTCTGCCTCTATTATCATGCAGCTGATGAGTGCGGTTATCCCAACACTTGAGCAGCTGAAGAAAGAGGGTGAGTCAGGCCGCAGGGTAATTACCCAGTACACCCGGTATGGTACTGTTGTGCTGGCAACTTTTCAGGCTGTTGGTATTTCGATTGCATTGCAGAGCCAGATAGTTGGCGGAGAGACGGTTGTAGTGCATCAAGGAATGGGCTTTGTGGTTACAGCAACGCTTTCCCTTGTGACAGGCACCATGTTTCTTATGTGGTTGGGAGAGCAGATTACTGAACGTGGTATCGGTAATGGTATTTCTTTGATCATCTTTGCCGGCATCGTGGCAGGGTTGCCTTCTGCAATCGGTGGGACACTTGAATTGGCAAGAACTGGTGAGATGAATGCGTTGACCATTCTGTTTCTCTTTGTCCTGGCGATCGCCGTCACTGCTTTTGTGGTGTTTGTCGAGAGAGGTCAGCGCAGGATTACGGTCAATTACGCGAAACGCCAACAGGGCCGGCGCATGCTTGCTGCACAAAGCACCCATCTGCCACTCAAACTGAACATGGCTGGCGTAATCCCACCAATATTCGCATCCAGTATCATTCTTTTTCCCGCTACGTTAGGTCAGTGGTTGGGAAATACTGAAGATACGCGCTGGATACAGGATATATTTGCTAAGCTGTCACCTGGCGAACCTATCTATGTGATGGTCTACGCAGCCGCGATTATCTTCTTCTGTTTCTTCTACACAGCTCTCGTTTTTAATTCTAGAGAGACCGCAGATAACCTGAAACGCTCGGGCGCCTTCATACCAGGCATACGTCCCGGCGAACAGACTGCAAAGTATATCGATGGTGTTATGTCGCGTCTGACACTGGCTGGCGCATTCTATATCACCGCTGTTTGTCTGCTCCCTGAATTTCTGATCGTCGGCTGGAACGTTCCGTTTTATTTTGGTGGTACATCACTGCTGATTATTGTTGTTGTTGTGATGGACTTCATGGCCCAGATCCAGGCGCATCTTATGTCTCATCAGTATGAAGGCTTGATGAAAAAGGCAAACCTTAAAGGCGGCTCAAGCGGTCTTATACGCTGAATAAGATTAAACCAGCTTAAAAAAAGTATTTGGAGATTGACCCATGAAAGTTCGTGCATCAGTTAAAAAGATATGCCGGAATTGCAAGATTGTACGCCGGAAGGGTGTGGTGCGTGTGATCTGCAAGGAAGGCCGGCACAAGCAAAGGCAAGGCTAATTGTCAGAATGCATCTACGCACTTGATTTGAGTGTTTAATGTAGTTACTATTTCCCGTTTCCGCCTGAAGAAAATTTGTGGGCATTTAGGAGAGTAAAAAAATGGCTCGAATCGCTGGAGTCAACATACCAGATCGTAAACATGCAGTTATTGCATTGACCTCAATCTATGGCATTGGGCGGACACGTGCGGCTGATATCTGCAAAGAAGCGGGTATTGAACCGCAGGTGAAGATACAGGAACTGAGTGAAGATCAGGTTGATTCGATCCGTGCAGCTGTGGCGAAATTTACCATAGAGGGTGACCTTCGTCGCGAAATCTCCATGAACATCAAGCGCTTGATGGATCTGGGTAGTAACAGGGGCATCCGCCATCGCCGGGGGCTTCCGTTACGTGGTCAGCGCACACGAACCAATGCGCGGACCAGAAAAGGACCTCGCCGTCCGATCAAACGCTAACTAAGTAAACCAAGAGTTATAGAATTCATAGGAACATAAAATGGCAAAACCGAGCAGCCGTTCCAAGAAAAAGGTCAAGAAGAGTGTATCCGATGGGGTTGCACACATTCATGCCTCTTTCAACAACACTATCATCACCATCAGTGACCGCCAGGGCAATGCGCTTGCCTGGGCGACCGCTGGTGGATCTGGCTTCCGTGGATCGCGCAAAAGCACGCCTTTTGCGGCCCAGGTTGCTGCAGACCGTGTTGGTCAAATGGTCAAGGAGTTCGGTGTAAAGAATCTGGACGTGAATGTTAAGGGCCCCGGCCCCGGCCGAGAGTCCGCCGTTAGGGCTTTAAATAATGCAGGGTTCAAAATCACCAGTATATCTGATGTTACGCCTATCCCGCATAATGGTTGTCGTCCCCCCAAAAAACGCCGCGTCTGACCCTGGAGTTGAATAATGGCAAGGTACATTGGCCCAAAATGTAAGTTAAGCCGCCGCGAAGGAACTGATCTGTTCCTTAAGAGCCGTGTGCGTTCTCTGGACTCCAAATGCAATATGGAGAAGGTCCCGGGACAGATAGGCGATCGGCGTCGCCGCATTTCTGACTATGGCTTGCAGCTGCGCGAAAAGCAGAAAGTCCGTAGGATTTACGGGATTATGGAAAAGCAGTTCCGTAACTACTACAAAGCTGCTGCGCAAAACAAAGGTGCAACCGGCGAAAATCTCCTGCAGCTACTTGAAACTCGACTCGACAATGTCGTTTTCAGGATGGGGTTTGGTGCTACTCGCTCAGAAGCCAGGCAGTTGGTTAGCCACAAGGCAATCCAGGTAAACGGTAAGATCGTCAACGTGCCTTCTTTTCAGGTAAACGCCGAAGATGAAGTATCTGTACGTGAGAAATCTAAAAAACAGGTAAGAATTCAGGGTGCTTTATCGCTAGCCGAGCAATATGGATTTGTTGATTGGGTCGAAGTTGAGCCCAAAGCAATGAAAGGTAACTTTAAGCGAGTGCCTGATCGTGCTGATCTTTCAGCTGAGATCAACGAGCAGCTGGTCGTTGAGTTGTACTCCAAGTAAGCCTGGTTGAGAGGATTTTTCATGACCGAATCCGTTACGGAGTTTTTAAAACCGCGTATCGTAAATATTCAGCCGCTGTCAGATGCACGAGCAAAAGTAACGCTGGAACCCTTGGAAAGAGGTTTTGGCCATACGCTTGGCAATGCCTTAAGACGCATTCTGCTCTCTTCAATGCCTGGTAGCGCCATCACTGAAGTTGAGATATCGAACGTTCTGCATGAATACACCACAATCGAGGGTGTTCAGGAGGATGTTCTTGAGATTTTACTGAATCTCAAACAGGTTGCGATTACCCTGCACTCCAGAGACGATGCAACGCTTCGGCTGCAGAAAAAAGGTCCTGGACCTGTGCTGGCGAGCGATATTGCACTAGATCATGATGTTGAAATTGCCAATCCTGATCATGTCATTGCGACATTGACCAAATCGGGTGAAATCAATATGACGCTGAGTGTGCGTCGTGGAAGAGGATACCAACCTGCTGCCACCAGAGAGAGCGCAGCTGGTGATGATCGCCCGATTGGAATGTTGCAAGTTGATGCATCCTTTAGTCCGGTTCGCAATGTCGCCTACTCTGTTGAGTCTGCTCGAGTAGAACAAAGAACGAATCTTGATCGATTGGTCATCGAGCTTGAGACAAACGGTACAATTGATCCGGAAGAGGCGATCCGCCGTTCCGCGAGCATCCTGCGCGATCAGCTTTCAGTCTTCGTAGATCTGGAGGCTGAAGCAGCGGTATCGGTTGCAGAGCCTGAAGAACCAGCGGTAGATCCTATTTTGTTAAGGCCGGTGGATGACCTTGAGCTGACTGTTCGTTCAGCGAACTGTTTGAAGGCAGAGAATATATTTCTCATCGGTGACCTTATTCAGCGGACAGAGGTTGAATTGCTAAAGACCCCAAATCTCGGTAAGAAATCGCTGACTGAGATCAAGGATGTGTTAGCTCGACGTGGTCTATCGCTTGGAATGCGTCTTGAGAACTGGCCGCCGGAAAATATTGAAGAGCAACTTGCACACTAAGTTGTGTAATTTGATTTTATAGATTATTTGTTTGGAATTTGACCCATGCGACATCGTAAATCAGGAAGACAGCTAAACCGTAACAGCAGTCACCGTAAGGCTATGTTTCAAAACATGACGGTCTCGCTGATCAACCATGAATTGATTAAGACCACACTACCCAAGGCGAAGGAACTACGCAGGGTTGCTGAGCCGCTGATCACGATGTCTAAGACTGATAGCGTGGCCAAGCGCCGGTTAGCCTTCGCCCGCTTGAGAGATAAAGCAGCTGTCGGCAAATTGTTCACTGAACTTGGTCCTCGCTACCAGGAAAGGCCGGGTGGATATCTGCGAATCCTCAAATGTGGCCACCGGCCTGGTGATCAAGCGCCAATGGCATTTGTTGAATTGGTAGATCGCCCCCAGATAGAGCAAGAGGAAGATACAGATTCAGAGACTGTCAACGAAGAATAGTCTCTTCAGACAGACTAAAGAAATTAGAAACCCCATAACAAAGTGTTATGGGGTTTTTTTATTTGTTATCAGCCTCAATCATAATAACCCTGATTGAATCAGTGCCGCCGGCCTGCTGATGAACGCCTGCAGTAGAAATAACAACGTCACCGGGTTTTAAATAACCCAACTGTTTGCATCTTTCCAGTCCAAAAGAGAGCTTGGCATCATCCTCTTTGACACCCTCATAACAAATAGGTATCACTCCCCAGTTAAGGGCCAGTCTTCGGGCGACAGTTTTGGAACTGGTTATTGCAATAATCGGGCATGAAGGACGATGCTTTGAGATCATGCGGGGGGTGAAACCACGTTCGGTCAGACTGAATATTGCTGCCGAACCCAGATTTTTAGCCATGGTTGTGGCTGCCTGACTGACTGCTTCGGTAATGATGTTCGCCGGATTGGGTGAGATGATCTGCAGATAGCCATATTCACTGAGATAGGATTCTGCGCGGAGTGCGATATCAGACATGGTCTGTACCGCCTTTACCGGGTGATTCCCCGCCGCGGTCTCGCCTGATAGCATGATTGCCGATGAACCATCGAGAATCGCATTGGCAACATCTGATGCTTCAGCTCGGGTTGGTTTGGGATTTTTCAGCATGGACTCAAGCATCTGAGTCGCAGTAATCACCGGTTTACCGTTAGTCACCGTCATGCGGATGATTCTCTTCTGAGTACCGGGCACGTCAGCTAGAGGCAGTTCCACACCCAAGTCACCTCTGGCGACCATTATGCCATCGGCAGCACTGACTATCCCTTCAAGGTTATTAACCCCAGCGCGGTTTTCAATCTTTGCGATAATTGGGATCTTTACATCATGTTCTTCCAATATTTCCCGTAAAAGATTGACATCATCTGCGTGTTGGACGAACGAAGCAGCGATATAATCAACCTCATTTTCCGCTGCAAAATTCATTTCCTGTATAACATCTTCGCGGTTTTCTGGACTGACAGCTCTCAGTGAAAGTTCAGTTTCGGGTAGATTCAGACTCTTCGATTCACCCAGGCGACCGCCAATGATGACTCTGCAATCGATCCTGTCCTTGTGGGTCGCTGCAACCGTCAGTTCGATACTCCCATCGTCAAGCAGGATTGGAGTTTTAACCGATACTTCAGCTGGAAGTTTGGAATATGAAATGGAAACCCCATCGGGATTGCCTGGGCGATCGTCAGTAAAGAGAGAAAATCGATCGCCAATTGTTAGTTCTACGCTTCCACCTTCGAGTAGACCTGTGCGTATTTCGATACCCCGGGTATCGATCATAATTGCAATATTTGCATTGAGTGATTCAGCGGCTTGGCGAATACGCCTCAATCTGTCTCTATGCGCCAGGAAAGTTCCGTGGGAAAGATTCAGACGTGCGACATTCATCCCTGCCTGGATCATGGCCTTGATGGTTTCGAGAGAGTCACTGGCCGGGCCGACAGTGGCTATGATTTTCGTTTTTCGGATGTGTTCATTTAGATCCATAGTGGAGAAATTCTTTTTAGGTTGCTGGGGAAGATTAGAGTTTATTCAGACGTATTGTTGATGGGTATTGAAGTGGCGGTTTGTCATGGTTTTTCGAGTATGGAATGCGTTTGTTGATGGATTATTTTCTGGTTTTCAATAATTCATCAAGCGATACCGTGTGAATATGCTCATTTCCAGTATGGCCGGTTTTTTCTATATGAAAAATTTTATAACCACTGACCATCCCGGAAATATCGGAGTTTTTGTTGCTTAAATCGTGGCTGAATACCGCAGGCAAATGAAGCAGTACAAAAAGACTGATTAGATAATGACTGATGCTGTGCAGGTCATGATTGCTGATATTAAAAATAAATGTAATTTCCTGAACAAGCAGCACTCCACTTAAACAAGAAATCGTCAGGAAAACAAATAATAGCAGATAGATTGGGCCCCATAATGGGTTGTGACTGAACCACCTGGGTAGAGGCGCCTTGCCGAGTGTCAGGTAAAATCGTAATACTTCCTTCGCTTGATTTAGTTTATGTAGATTAGGTTCGCAGTCAGTCAAGTGATCTGTATCTTTGCCAAAAAAAAGCAGATAAAAGCGCAGCAGCAAGGCCGGCAGTAGAAGACCTGAAAGAAAAAAATGAATATCCCTGGCATCCATTGCCAGAATTGGATCAGCGTTCATGAGCCAACCTGTCAGTATCAGCCCGATACAAGAGAGCGCCATCATCCAATGTGATAGCCTAAGCCAGCGGCTCCAAACCAATACCCGTGTCACGGTGATTGCTTGCATGGTGTGAATTCGATTGTCAGATTGTGTTTATTGGGATCGGGTAAAACAGTATAGGTTTAGGATGGCCGGAAATGCAGTAGCAAGTTCAATTCGGGACTAAGGGCATTGTATGCGCCATGCTAGATGTTAATCTATGGGAATCTGTGAATCGTTGGGGGTATGTAAAAGCTGAGATGTTGAATATGTGGATTTGGGCTGCTCCTGGATAAGAACATGCTGCGTCAAAGAAAATCCAAGCGGGAACGGCGGGAAGCACGTGATCAGGTGCTAGCGAGATACACTAAACAGCGCCAAAGAAACCTACTGGCAAAACCGGGTGTCCATCGATTCATATTAATTCTGGATCACATGAAGGCTGGCGTTAACGTGGCGAAAATATTTCGCAGTGCCGAAGCTTTTGGGGCGCGTGAGATTCATCTTATTGATATCGGTCCGTTCGATCCATCGCCAGGGAAGGGATCATTTAAAAAAGTGCCTGCCCGTTTCTTCTCAACCTTTGATGAGAGCTATCAGGAGTTGCTGACGCGTGGGTACCATGTCATAAGCCTGGATGCGTGCTGTGAATCCTCTTTGCTGAATGTAGGCCTTCCTGCAAAATGCGCATTTGTATTCGGGCATGAGGAGTGGGGGCACAGCTTTGACCTGAATGACTATCCAGATATTGGTTGTGTTTCTATCCCTCAGTTTGGTCAGGTGGAAAGCCTCAATGTGGCGGTTGCGGCCTCTGTTGTGATGTATGAGTATGTCCGTCAGCATGGGTTGATGACTGAAACCAAGCGCTCCGCGAGGGATGTTCTCCCAGTGAGGTGATTGCTGGGCTGCTGATAGCCTTTTCGGTGTTGGGGACTGCAAAGCAGTGCCTGGGCGACCGATATCTCCCAGGGGTAGATCTTCCGGAGTTTCGCTCTGAAGTGCTTTTCAGGCAGACGCCATTAAAGAAGATCAAGTACAAAATCGATGGTGAGCGAGACTCAAGCTCAATGACTGACAGAGCTGGAGAGGGGGAAGTCTCTAAGATTAATAACTTGGGCTCAAGCTTTTTTGGAGGTATCAATGCCCTCAGTCAACAGAACCGAGACTGCAAGCCCGCCTAAAACTGCCAATATAATCCAGAACATTGAGAAACCTCTGTGTGCTTCGTTTGCGAGATCCCAATCCTTGATACTTGATTAGTTCCTTTCTATAAAAGGATATTACAAATATTTAAAAAATTGTCCAGTGACTGAAACAACCTGTTACAAAGTTGTGAAGTGATTCACAAAAGGATTTATATTTTTTCCCGACCGTGAAAGATAATCGTAGGGGGGCGCTCATCATCGATCTGGATACGTGAAATCGATGCAGTGGCAACCGAAAGGCGGTACATGCTGGTCAGGGGGGCAGACATGAATCTTGTGAGGATCGCACGAATGACCCCGGCATGGGTGACGACCAGTATGTGTTTTCCGGAGTGAATCTGGATTGATTGATCCAATGCGGCATTGACGCGGGAGCTGAACTGATCGAGTGGTTCGGCTCCGGAAGGACGGTGTTTTATCGGATTGTTATAGAATCGGTTTATAATCCCAGGATCAGTAGACCTGAGCTCATCCCTGGTTTTTCCTTCCCAAACCCCAAAACCAACCTCTCGCAGCTGGCTATCTTGGTCTATGGGAATCTGGAGTTTTTCACTCAGAGCGTTGGCGAATTCCTTACACCGGCGAAGGGGTGAGGATACGATGTGCTGCCAAGGTGCGTCACTCGAAACGGCATGCCACATCTCATGCCAGCCATGCTCGCTGAGTGGGTCATCGATCTGTCCGCGGTAGCGCCGGCCACCTAAGGGTTCACCGTGCCTGAGTAGATCTATGGTGGTCGTGTTTGGCACTTGTCAGATCCATCCGGCAAGTGTGAGTAATCCTATCAGGACGATCCATACAATCAGTGAGCGCCAAACCAAGCCCATTGCGGCGTCTATCAGATAACGCTGATCTTGCATGGTGTCGTCGTCAGTGTCGGTATCGATTAAAGAGGAAAGACGAAGAGCACCTGTACCGGTACAGATCAAGATTCCGCTGGCGCTGGAATTGAATTCGTTGAAACGGCTTTCGTGGTAATTGCGCCATCCGTAAAGGGCATCTTCAAAGCTTCCGGCAATGGCATAGGACGAGGCAGTGAGTCGGGCGGGTATCCAGTCAAGAATTGCCAGCAGCTGCCTGCTGGTATGCAGGAAATCCGCTTCACGGCTTGTGGTTTGTAGCTTAGGGAGGCTGCTGGCAAGCCGGTATAGGGCCGCCCCTATGGGGCCGAGCACTAGAAACCAGAATATGACAGCAAAGCCACGTCCATTGGCTTGTTCCAGAATGCTTTCGACGATTGCTTGCGAATAGGTGGGTTCGTTGGGAGGTGGCTCGTCATCCAGCAATTCCCTGGCAATTGAGGCCGCCTGTTCTTCGTCGTTCTGCTCTTTGGCGGCGTGTAATTGTCTGATTTGCGTGTCCAGATCGTGGGGTCCAAAACTAAAGAGTAATACCGCGCCGGCAAAGAGTGCGCCGGGGATGCCGAACAGACTCTCATCAAGCAGATGCTGTAACAGGGCAATGCCCAGCAGTGGGGGAAGAAGCAGGCAGATGACGCCCCCAAATCCATTGAGCATCCAATTGGGAAGCTCCTGGCGTTCGTACCAATCGTTGTACTGGTAAAACCAGTTGGTTTGGCGAAGATGCTGATATTCAAGCAGAAAACGCTCGGCCAGCAGACAAGTTAGGAGGATGATCAAACTCATGCGCTAAGTGTCGGGGAATGATCAAAAAGTTTCAAGTGCGGCTGCGTAATTTATCGCGGTAGTATTGCCAGTCAAATGCAGGTCCCGGATCGGTCTTTCTGTCGGGGGCTATATCTGCATGACCAGTAATTCGTTCTGGGGTTATCGCTGGATAGCTGATTATAAGCTCCCGGGTGGCCTGAGCCAGTGTTGCATATTGCGCTTGGGTATAGGGTTGGGTGTCAGTCCCTTCCAGTTCTATGCCAATTGAGAAATCATTACAGTGTTTTTGTCCCTCAAAAGCGGATTCACCAGCATGCCACGCCCGCTGGTTGAAGGGAACGTATTGGATGAGTTGACCATCACGTCTTATCAGCAGGTGAGTCGATACGCGAAGATCCTGAATCTCACTGAAGTATGGATGAGCATTTGGATCAAGCCGGTTCAGGAAAAAGTCATCAATCCAAGGGCCGCCATATTCTCCAGGCGGCAGGCTGATGCTATGGATGACCAGTAGGCTAATGCTGTTATCGGGGGGCCTTGCATCCTGATTAGGGGAGGGGTGCTGTATTGCTTCGGGCAGGAATGCCTGATCGGCCGTTTTAAGGTCCCGTATCACTTATCGGCCATCTTCTTGCAAAGGCCTTTGAGGACCATATCCGTGTGGCTGATGATCCCGATAACCTCACCATTTTCTACAACCGGCGCTCTGGAAAGATCAAAACGATTGAATATCCGCGCACAGTAGCGGATGTCCATGTCAGGTGACACGGTAAGTACCGGTTTTGTCATGATTTCATAGATATTGACCCGTTCTGGCGCCCGGTCAACCGCCAAAACCTGGCGTGCAATGTCCGACAGCAGAACCATTCCGAGCTCATCGCTTTCATTGCGTTTTTTCACGATCAAACTTTTGGTGCCGACATGGATCATATTCTCGAGTGCGGTTTGGACCGTATCCATACCATCCACCATGTCGAAATGAGTTTTCATGACATCCTTGACGCGGGTTAGCTTTTGTTCACTCATAATTCCTCCTCCACTACCTGAGACAGGGTTTGTATCTGGTGACTGACGCCTACGGCGTCTTCGATATCGATCTGAAAGGCTATTCCACTGCCGGGCTTGTCGTCGAAATGCCCTGCTTCGGCAATCTTTTCTAGGATAGAGCGGCTGAGGTGTTCTTCCACTAGCAGCAATACCATGTCGCGTTGACTTTCGAGGGTCAAACCGAAAAAGGTCTTTGGTTTGTCGACGCCCTCTCCGCGGGCCTGACTGATAACAGTCGATCCGGTGGCCCCTGCTTTTCTAGCGGCATCCAGTACAGCATTAGTTTTGGTGTCATCCACCAGGGCAATGATGAGTTTAAATCGCATGTGTTTACCTCAATCTATCCTTATTTTTCGGCGATCATACCATTCGCTGAGTTGGGCGTACCCCATTACAGACATAATGGGAAACAGGCTGGCAAAGGCAATCAAGCCGAAACCATCCAGCAGTGGATTGCGTCCAGGGATATTGTGGGACAAGCCAAGTCCTAGAGCGGCCACCAAAGGGACTGTGACGGTCGATGTGGTCACGCCGCCCGAGTCATATGCGAGTGCAATTATGGAACGCGGGGCAAAAAAAGTCTGAACTATCACAACCACATAGCCAGAGATGATGTACCAGTGGAGTGGAGTGCCGCTGACGATGCGGTAGCTTCCCAATGCTATGCCTGCGGCAACACCTATAGCCACTGCAATGCGTAGCCCCCACTCACTGATTGCACCTGCGGAGACTTGATTTGCCTTGATTGAGACTGCAATCAGGGAGGGTTCTGCAATGGTGGTAGAGAATCCTATCAAGGCGGCAAAAAGATAGACCCAGAAATAGTGATGCCATTCGATGTGGGTGGTTGATCCGTCAAAGCCGAGAAATTCAGGGGCAGTGAGTTGATTGGCCATCAGTTTTCCAAGAGGGAAAAGTGCGATATCCAGGCCCATTAAAAACAGCACCAGGCCGATTAGAACCAGAGTGAAACCAAAGATCACGTCTTTGGGATTATGTAGTGGACGGCGTAGAACGAGAAACTGGAAGCCAAACAGGATCCCCGCGATAGGCAGTACATCCAGCAGCGTGTCCGCAGACAACGCTAGAAAATCCATGAAAAACTGGGTCATAACAGCATGCCGTAACCCATGACGAAGATCATGGGTGTAAGTGAGGCGAATGCGATAAGCCCAAAACCGTCAGTCATTGGGTTGCGTCCCTGAATACTCGATGCGAGCCCCACGCCCAAGGCCGTAACCAGGGGTACAGTGATGGTCGAAGTGGTGACTCCACCCGAATCATAGGCGATGCCGATTATCTCCTTAGGGGCGAATGCAGTCATTATAACTACGCCAATGTAGCCCCCAATAATCAGATATTGCACCGGCCAGCCCCTGATAATGCGCAACACTCCCAGGAGGATAGCGAAGCCTACGGATAGAGCTACCGTAAATCTCAGACCGTTGGCATAACTTTCTTGTGAAGCAATATCCTGGTCAATCATGCCGCCATTTGCTGCGATCGTGGCTGCTTCCTTGGCAATTTTTATTAATGCGGGCTCGGCAACAGTAGTGCCGAATCCAAGTGCAAAGGCAAACAATAATAGCCAGGAAAGACTCCCTTTTTTAGCGAAGTCCCACGCCATATTCTCACCCAGTGGGAAGAGGCCGATTTTTAGCCCGTGGATAAAAAAAGTAAGGCCAAAAATTACCAGGATGGTCCCAAAGATTAATTCTCCCAGATTTGGTATGGGCTGCTGCAACACCACTATCTGGAAAAAGGCAATAACGATAATTATCGGCAAAAGGTCACGGACGCTGTCGAGTAGCAAGCCGGCCAAATGTCTGATCAATTGCATATAGCGAGAATTCCGCTGCTGTTCAATGGAATAAAAATCCTGCCTTGTTCTTGTCAATGGACATTATAGAGACTCTGATTAAACTATCACTATCCACAAGGGCCAAATCTCTGGATATAGTTTGAATCTGCTATTATTAGGTGATACTTTCGAGGTTCCTTCCGGGTGGCGTTGGGTTCCTTATTTAAACGTCTTGCTCAGGGCTTTTGTGAGGTTATTCTCAGTTGTTGCTGGGGGGTTGGATTAGCCTTTTAACAAAGGGTCTGAAAGCCTCAAGCGGACATGCGGATTATGAATTACTTGGAACACTGCTTGGCGGTGACACCTTCACCCTAGTGGCAACTCATGAAAGGACCAGACAACATCATCTCCTTTTCCGGTGGCGCAGCGCGCCGAGTCAGCCCTATGCTTGATGCCAAGGGACAGCGGATCGCGTCTGAATGCCGCAAGCTCCTGGTAACGACTGTTCCAAAATTAATGATTGGGTTGTTCGAGCAACTCGATGATTCCTTATATGAGCTCGCAAATAAATCTGACAACAATGCGAATCAAACCTCATTTTTTGACGCGATGCGGGTGTTACGCAAAGAGCGTCTTCAAATAGATCGCGAATTCAGTAGTCAGCTCCTTCATGTCTATGACCATTATTGGGAAACTGGAGAGATCTATATTGTCCAACGATCCCTCGATCAACTGAGCCGTGATTCAGAAATGGCGCTGCTCGACAATGAGGAGTTGGAGGATTCCCTCGCAATAACCAATATGATCTCCAAAAGTGAGAATCGATATTCAAAGGAGCGGTACGCATTGAGCCAGCGGTTTTCTTACCTGGTTAAGGGAAAACTGCAGCAGTCCAGCCATGACCAGAGTCCTCTGGACCCTGTTGTCGTGTGTAATGCATTTCAGGCTGCAATGCAGGACATTCCAATTGAGCTGCCGGTCAAGCTGATCGTTTATAAACTCTTCGAAAAGCATTTTATCCACTATTTGGGTGGTCTCTATGATGAGGTCAACCTGTTGCTGGGAAAGGCTGGCGTTATTCCCAACTTGACTCCGAAGGTAAGGCGTAACCCCATAGCCCCTGAAGTACGCCAGGGTGGTAACACCCGGGAGGCAGAATCGGCTTTGCGTGACTCCCGATTGGCGAGCGATAGTACAGTTGTAGGGGGCGGTGCCGCTGGTGGCATGGATAGTGTTCAGGGAGAGGTGTTCGCCACTCTGCAGCAATTGCTCGGTCTGCGGCGGGCGGGTTCAGGTGATGGTATCTTGGCCTCCAGTATGATGACAACTGGAGCGCCGGGCATATCATTGCCTGCCGTGGAGACTGGGGAGTTATTAGGCGCGCTGTCAGCGCTACAGCAATCGAATATCCTCATCTTGCCTCAGGCCGGCGGGCAGATGGTTAATCCCAAGGTGCTGAAAGCGCAGTTGGCAGATGATCTCCTCAAGCTCGAAGGTGGTGATCTGAGCCGTACCCTGGGGGATGCTGACAATGACACCATCGATGTCATTACCATGCTATTTGAGTTTATTTTGGAAGATTTCAGTCTTCCGGATGCCATGAAGGCGCTACTCAGTCGTCTGCAGATACCCATGCTGAAAGTAGCGATCATAGATAAAACATTTTTCAGTAAAAAACTCCATCCTGCTCGTCGTTTATTGAATAGCCTGGCGCAGGCTGCCGTTTGCTGGAATGATAGTGGAGATCGGGATAGCGACAACCTTTACCGTAAGATCGAGTCCATCATCAAACGCATCATGAATGATTTTCATGATGATCCGGAAATTTTTACGGATCTGGATGAGGAGTTCACTATTTGGTGGGAGCAGGAACAACGAGGTGCGGAAGTTGCTGAGCAGAGGACCAATCAGGTCACCAGAGGAAAGGAACAACTGCGCAGCGCCAAACAGATCGTGGTTCAGGCTCTCAATAGCCGTCTGGAGAAACTGGAGATTGTGCCTGAGGCCGTGATGGAATTGCTCGAGGATGGATGGAAGGATGTTCTCCTGCTCAATTATCTGCGACAGGGACCTGAAAGTGATGAATGGAATGACTCACTGGCAATCGTCGATCGTTTGTTATGGAGCGTGCAGCCAAAAACAGAGTATATGGAACGCCAGGAGCTGTTGAGAAACATCCCCGAATTACTCCGAAATTTGCGCGAGCGACTCAACAGTATTTCCTTTGATCAGCATAAAATGGCACGCTTATTCAAGGAGCTGCAGAACTGCCACATTGGATGTCTCAGAGGTGGAGATGCAAGTGCTGCAAAGGGGCCTGGAACTTCTCAAGCCAAGACAAAACAGATCAATTTTCCTGACAGCCAACTCATGTCAGGAACTTCTTCATTGCTGACTGATGAACTGTCTGATCTGGTAGAGCCAATTCGAGATGAATTTACCCTACAGGCCGAGAGTCTCGAAGTTGGTGATTGGCTTGAGGTTTTTGATGGAACGAGTAAATCCCGCGTCAAACTTTCCTGGAAAAGCAACGTCTCAAACGCATATATTTTCGTCAACCGTAAAGGTATGAAAAGTATGGAATTGACCTTGCAGGGGTTGGCTAACAGGCTGAGGGAGGGAGCGGTAACATTGGTTGAATTACCTAAAGCGCCAATTATGGACCGTGCCTTAGATGCTATGCTGACTGCGTTAGAAAATACTGATCACGCTTCAGCGCCAACTTAAGTTTCCCCTCGCGTTGACTCTCTGTCGAGTAGGATTAAACTACCTGTTTCTGTTTATCTGGTTTTGCCCCGGCAGGACCGTATGAGTCATTATTGGAGTATCTCATGAGTGAAAAAATCACTGATACAGGCCTGAAGTATGAGGATCTGGCTGCAGGTGATGGTGATGTAGCAACGGCTGGCCAGAGTGTGTCTGTGCACTATACCGGATGGCTTACGGACGGCAGTAAGTTTGATTCTTCGGTGGATCGGAATGAGCCCTTTACCTTCATGCTGGGCAGAGGCATGGTGATTCGGGGTTGGGATGAAGGGGTTCAGGGCATGAAGGTTGGAGGCAAGCGTAAGCTAACCATTCCACCGCAATTGGGTTATGGGGCGGCAGGTGCTGGCGGTGTGATACCCGCCAATGCGACCTTGGTGTTTGATGTTGAACTGCTCGCGATCAACTGATGCCAGAGTTGCCGGAATCTCAATTCATCACCAGCCAGATACAAGATGCCTTGGCGGAAGACCTCGGGCCGGGTGATCTCACTGCAACACTGATCGATGACGATGAGTGTTCCAAGGTTGAGGTGACCTGCAGGGAAAAGGCGATCTTGTGCGGTGTGGCGTGGTTTGACGAGGTCTTTTGTCAGCTGGACCCAGGGGTAAAAATACATTGGCAGGGAAAAGATGGTGATGCAATCAATCCTGGGCAATTGATTTGCAGTCTCGAGGGGAATACCCGGGCCCTGTTGAGTGGAGAACGCACTGCACTTAACTATCTCCAGACCCTGTCAGGGACGGCAACCCGGGCAAGGGTGTATGCCAACAAAGTGTCAGGAACATCGGCCAAGGTTTTGGATACCCGTAAGACCCTCCCCGGGCTTAGGTTGCAGCAGAAATATGCAGTGAGTTGTGGTGGCTGTTTCAATCATCGCATGGGGCTTTATGATGCGATTTTGATCAAAGAGAATCACATTCTTGCTGCAGGCTCGATTTCGGCAGCTTTGGCAGCTGCCCAAGCGCTCTTACCAAAAGTCGATTCCATTGAAATAGAGGTCGAGTCGTTAGTTGAGTTACGTGAGGCGCTTGAGGCTGGCGCAAAAAGGGTTCTGCTCGATAACTTCACCCTGGATCAACTACGTGAGGCTGTTCGCCTGAATGCCGGAACCGCCCTGCTGGAGGCGTCGGGAGGGATCAACCTTGATACTATCCGGCCAATTGCTGAGACTGGAGTCGATTATATTTCTGTGGGTAATTTAACCAAGGATGTCACCGCGGTCGACCTGTCGATGCGGTTTGTCTGAGCAAAGTATTGAGCCAAAAAATCACCCCATGCGCTAAACATTTGAGCGACCATCCGATTCCCGGGTGAAATTTTCGCGTTAAACGCGCTCGTCGAACAGGGTGCCTATGGCGCCATCGATGCTTTTCAGGGACTTGATGGAGGCTTTGGTCTGTATGGAATGCTGTTGCATCTCCACCATCGCTCTGGTGAGATCCGTAGGTTTGGCAGGGGTGGTTATTTGATTGCTGGCGATTTCTGAAGCAACACGACGCAATCCGTGGATACCATTTTGTATCCCCTGAACTGCTGGTCCCATTATTGAATTTATAGCCATACACGATTCCAGCTTGTGCCTAACCAGGTTGTAGGCATCGAAAAGGAAATCTTTAATCGCTTAAGTCTCGGGGAGGGAGTTTCAGCTATGGTTAGTGAAGTGAATTCCCTGTTAGGTCCATTTGTGTTTCGGAGGAAAGACCAGCCGTAAGCCACTGAGCTGAAACCTTTGTGCCGCCTGAGCCCGATGCCGCATGCTGGGGCGGCGTAGCACAGGTTGAGTATGTATGCCGCCTCCCCGAAGCACCATTTTTTCTACATTGAAATCAGCCATCGAAGCGTTTTCGTCCGGAAATGGGGTGAATTCCGGGTAGGGGTGAAAGCTATTACTGCACCACTCCCATGCTCTGCCAATGTCTTTGATCACCCCACTACGTGCAGCCATTTCCCATTGATATTCATGTTGTAAGATCGCCCCGGCAAAGTCATCCCCCAGCGAGTGGGTCCATGCGGCATAAGCTTGGGCCTCATACTGATTGATTCCACAGACAGGTTCATCCGGAGGCAGGTCAGCTGGGCCATTGATGCCGAGGGCATACCAATTTCCGACTTTGTCTTGCTTCCAGTACTCTGGGTGGGTTGTTTGATGCTGTTGCCGCCAAGTTCTCCCGGCTTCTGTCCAGAGGTCTGGGTTTGTATGCCCGGCAGATTCCATGAAAGCAAGAAACTGACTATTCGAGACAGGTGACAGGGCGATGCGATAACTGCTGAGCGGCACTGCCTGGGGAGGTAATTCATTATCGTAAGCTGCGGGCTGATTGCGGGCGCCAATGCGATAATGTCCTTGTGAAAGTTCTTTGGTCTTCCAGTTGGGTGGACTGGGCGCCAGCGGGGCCTGGACCTGGTAGTCTTCGGCAGTGATTTGTGTGCTGCGCTGGTTGAGAACAAGCAGCATCGTCTCATAGAGTTTGGCTTGCTCCTGAAGAATAAACCACTGTAGACGATCGTTTTTGAGTAGTTCATGGTTGGGAAGAAGCCCCGGATTGGCCAGCCTGAGGAGGTGTTCATCCCGGACCTCCGCTCCCCAGTTCAATAAATGATCTTTGGGGGGGAGTTGCCCGCACTGTTCATTTAATGGCAATGCGCCGGGCTGAAAAAGGTGCTTCACTCGCCTGGATAGGTCGTTATCACCGGTAAGAATTTCACGCAACCAGTAGAGTTCCAGATAGATCCCCGAGCCGAAGAGCCAATTGAGGGAGCCGAGTTCCGGATGAAATTGATGGGATGCATCTGTTTCAGAAACAGACTCCAACAGTTGGGCCTGTATTTCATGTAGATTGTTCAACGTGCCCAGGATGGCTGGATTGGTCATGGAATTCTGCCCTGCTTGATTTTGGGCTGTATGGTATCTGAAGCAGAGCTGGTCGGGAAAGAGTGAGACACGGCTCCGATTGATGGCCCGGAGACCGGGCCATCATCTTTATAGGAAATTCAGTATAAGGATTTTTCCGCCTTTGGGGTGGTTAGACGCATCCTGTCGGCTTCGGCAGGCCCCCATACTTGGTGATCGGTTTCATGGGGCCGGTGAGCCACAACTGGAACATCTCCTTCTTGTCAGCCCCAAGGTATTTGGAAAATTTACGGATCGGCGGTACTACGTTATGTATTTCGTAATATTCACGCGCCTTTTCAATCTGCTCCCAGCGCTCATCGGTGAGTTCAAAGTCATCTGTATCAGCCATCGCTTTGGCTATTTCAGGGGTCCATTGGCTCATGTCGGTGAGATATCCGTCTCCGTCCCGTTCAGGTAATTCAATGCTCATTAATATTGCTCCAGTATGCCCGAGTAAAATAGTAGGAAATAGTATGAGCGAATACTAATGCGAAATAGTCAGGTATTTCTACCTTAATTTTATTATGGGTATAACAGATGCGTGAGTTATCTTGTTCAGCAGGACTAGGATCAGGATAGGCGAGTCTTCCTTTTTTGAGTATGCTGAGCCAGGTGAGAGAGAAGTAATATGGGCAGCCCGTCATGATCCCGGCAAATGGGCGCCAGAGAGCCGAAAGGATAACCGGGCAGGGCCGTGGAGTGTGTTGAGAGCATTCCGTGGTATGTGCCGAACCACAATCGGCGTGCAGTTTGTAGCTGAGTGTTGACAGATGTCATGTGCTTACTCTGTGTGGCTGATGGAATTCCGCTCTGCAGAGGCGCCGAGCATCCTAAATTATTTATTGACCTCGCCAATTCTGCTTTCCACAGATTGAATTTTCTGGGTCATTCTATTGGATTGACTCTTGCGGATGTCCATCTTGATAGATGCAAAAATCCTCTGGCAGTCGTATTTTTCCAGGATTCTGTAAGATTTCTCCACCAGCTCAAGGGCTTCTTTTATATCGATAGTTTCGATAATGGTGCCCATGGCAGTCAATTTGTAGTCATAACCACTTTTTCCAATCATGTCTATGATCTCGCTTATCTCGGCGCTTAGGCTTTCACCGTGATCGATCGGGAACATGCTGAATTCCATCAGTACGGACATATGTCTCTATAAGACCTCGGTTTGGCGGAGTTATGAAACCATCAGTGACCCATTGGGCCAGTGATGATAGTCGATCAATAGTATCTCAGTTCACAATTCTTCACAGCTTGCTGCTTCTGAATTCAGTACAAATTCATTTATCCTATCTGCGGGAAAAAAATACAGGATTTCACCGAATGAGCATCTTCGGTTTACTTTTTATTGGACTGATTGCTGGATGGTTGGCAGGCCTTATAATGAACAGCGGCGGAATTGGGCTGGTCATTAATCTGCTGGTTGGGGTCATCGGAGCTTTGTTGGGAGGATATCTCTTCCATGCTTTGGGAATACAGATCAGTGGATTTTTTGGTGGTTTTGTCACAGCAACGATTAGCGCTATGCTAGCGCTGTTTGCAATAGGCTTAGCTAAATATAGTTTGTGAATTCGCAAACATAATTTAAAACAATCAACGACTCAAAGGAGAGCTCAATGGAAATATCCCTTGATACGATTCTAAATACATATCTGATCCCTTGGGGCACCAAAATTATCTTGGCGCTTCTGGTGTTCATCATTGGTAAGTGGCTTGCTCGCCTCTTGACCAAAACCTTGGAAAAGGTGATGACGAGGGGAAAAGTCGACCAGATGCTGGTCAGCTTTCTCGGGAATATTGCCTACGCGGCTCTTCTGGCGGTCGTTGTCCTGGCGGCATTGGAACAACTTGGAGTCAATACGACATCTGCCATGGCCATTCTCGCTACAGCCGGCTTGGCAGTCGGCTTGGCATTGAAAGACTCCCTCTCCAGTTTTGCGGCGGGAGTGATGCTGATCATCTTCCGCCCTTTCAAGCTGGGCGACTTTATTGATGCCGGCGGCGTTGCTGGTGTGGTTGAAGAGATTCGTATCTTTCACACGATGTTGAAAACGGGTGACAATCGTGAAGTTACGATGCCGAATGCGCAGATCTACGGCGGCACCATCATCAACTTCTCAACCCGGGAAACCCGTCGTATCGATCTGGTCATCGGCATTGGATACGATGATGACATCAAGAAGGCGCGTGACATCATCAATGATGTTCTGGCGGCCAATGATACCATCCTGAAAACTCCCGCACCTACAGTCATGCTCCTGGAGCTGGGTGCTAGCAGTGTCGATTTTGCGGTGCGTCCATGGGTCAAGTCCGGAGATTACTGGACGACTCGCGCTGATGTAATGGAGGCGATTAAAGCTGCTTTTGATAAGGAAGGTGTTAGTATCCCCTATCCGCAACAGGATCTTCACCTATTCAAGGAAGATGCTGCTTAAGGTGTTAGGCGGATTTATCAGATTTTTGTTTGCAAATTCAAACCGGAGGTAGGCATGCAGACTCAATTGAAAAAACTTGCGATGGTATTGGTGCCAATGATACTTGCTGCGCCCGCAGTGGCCGAGAAGGGCTTCCTGCATGAGGGTACAGACAAGGGCAGTGTGGTTCGAACTGGATATGGCGAATGCTGGACAACCAGCTATCGTGACCCCGGTTACCCGATTGACCCGACCTGCTATGGTGATGCGGATGGCGATGGCGTGGCTGATCCGATGGACAAGTGTCCTGACACTCCGAAAGGCGTCAAAGTTGATGCCGACGGTTGTGCCCTGGATTCCGATGGCGATGGTGTCACTGACGACAAAGACAAATGCCCCGATACCCCGAAGGGCACCAAGGTTAATGCCGATGGTTGTGCCCTGGATTCCGATGGCGATGGTGTGGTTGACAGCGACGACAAGTGTCCGGGCACCCCAGCCGGCGCCAAAGTCGATGCCAATGGCTGTGCGTTGGATTCCGATGGTGATGGCGTAGCCGACCATGCGGACAAGTGTCCGGGAACACCGGCTGGTGCGAAGGTTGATTCCAAAGGATGCGCCAGTCAGATTATTCTGAAGAATGTCACCTTCGAGCTGAACAGCAATGAGCTGACGGCTGACTCCAAAGGCACCCTGGATGATGTGGCGGCCTCTCTCAAGACTCGCTCAGACATTAGTGGTATACAGGTCATCGGGCATACCGACTCTTCTGGTGCAGCCGCTTACAACCAGGCACTGTCTGAGAAGCGCGCTCAGGCGGTGGCCGACTACCTGGTGAGCCAGGGTGTGGATGGCAGCTCACTCTCTTCCAAAGGTATGGGTGAATCCCAGCCGATTGCGGATAACAGTACCGCAGATGGTAGAGCGAACAACCGTCGTGTTGAGCTTCAGGTGAAGTAGAGCGCTGCTTTAAGTAGTGGAAGAGGCAGCGATGCGTTGATTGTATCGCTGCCTTTTTTTTCACCGGCTTTGATCCATGAGAACAACTAGGTATTGACCAATGCGTATTGCCTGCTTAGAAGATGATCCGGTTCAGTCAAGTGTGCTGAAAGAGTGGTTGGAATCTGACGATCATGCGTGCCATACCTTTGATAATTCAGATTCATTCGCCAAAGAGTTACGTCATGAGAGCTACGATCTGCTGATCATGGATTGGGAGCTGCCGAAATCTTCTGGTATTGAGCTGCTGACCTGGATTCGCAATGAACTCGAACTGGATACTCCGGTATTCTTTATCACGCACCGAGACAGTGAAGCGGATATCGTAGAGGCGCTGGAAAAGGGGGCGGATGACTATCTGGCGAAGCCTGTTTCAAAAGAGGTGACCCTGGCCCGTGTGAAAGCCCTGGCAAGGCGGCATGTCGGACATGGTATCCGAAATGAGATCCTCGAAATCAATGGGCTGAAACTGGACAAGGAGACGAAACAGATACTGCTGGCCGGCCAACTTGTAGAAACTACTGAAAAAGAGTTCCAGCTGGCCTGGATGCTGCTAAGCAACGTAGGGCGACTGTTATCCCGTGATCACCTGCTTGAGAGCATCTGGGGATTCGGCCCTGAATTGGTAACCCGTACCGTGGATACCCATATCAGTCGACTCAGGCGGAAATTGGGTCTGGTGCCTGAGAATGGTTGGCGGTTGAAGGCCATCTATCATCAGGGTTACCGCTTGGAGCAACTATCTGACCTTTAAATCCAGATCGCGTCTGATTGAGAATCATGCGAAAACCAGAACAGTATTATTTTCGCTATTGGGTTCTATTCCTGATGGCATTGCTATGCCTGCCGGCCTTGTCGCAAGCGGAAGACTGGGTCTATCGTATCCGGCCTGGTGAGACCCTTTCAGGCATCAGTGTGCGTTTCCTGTTGCCGGAGATCACTACCGCGCAACTGCAGGCACATAATAAAATTGAAGAGGACCGGGAGATTCCTGTTGGCACCGAGATCCGGATTCCTTTGGAATGGTTGTTACAGTCTCCGGCCAGGGCAGAGATCGTTTTTCTACGCGGGGAGGTTGATCTCTATCGTGAAGGCAACCAGGTTCCAGCAACTCTCGAGAGCAAAGATGCGTTGCTGTTAGGTGACCGGGTCGTAACCGGGCCCCAGGCTGTGGTTTCCATTCGATTTGCTGATGGTTCTCGTCTACTGATGGGGCCACAGAGTGAGATCACCCTTGATACGTTGTCTGCCTTTGGCGAGACAGGCATGATCGATACCCGCCTGCGGGTTCAGCGTGGTCGTGTGGAGAGCCGGGTCAGACCACTTCATGGGGAAGGTTCAAGGTATGAGATACATACCCCCGCTGCGGTGACCATGGTGCGTGGCACCGGCTTCCGTATCGGTGTGGAAGGCGACAGCGGGCTGACGCGAAATGAGGTTATTGAAGGGGATGTGGCAGTTGCAGCGGGTGGAGAGACCGTATCGGTGACTGCTGGATTCGGCACCCTGATTGAACCCGGCAAGCCCCCGGCGTCACCGAGAAAGCTATTGGCATCACCCGACCTGTCAGATCTCCCTGCTGAAGTTTATGCAGGTTCTGTGAATATCCAATGGTCTCCTCTGGAGGAGGCGAAACGCTACAGACTTAAGCTGCAGTTGGCAGGCGAGGATGATGTGGTATTGTTGGATATCTTGACGGAGGATGCGGCTTCTACCTTGGAAAACCTGCAACCGGGCGATTATCAGCTATTGATAAGGGGCATAGATGAACTCGGACTGGAGGGCTTGACGGCACGGCACGTACTTCAAGTGAGCTTGGGGCCATTGCTGGCTACCCCCGATCTGTCAGCACTCCCGGCAGCCGTTGAAACAGGTCCCGTGGCGCTCCAATGGACACCGCTGGATGGGGCAGAGAGATACCGAATCAAATTGCATGCAGTGGGCGATGCAGAATCTGTCTTGTTGGATAGCAAAACGGCGGACCCGGCCTACACCTTGGATAATTTGCAGCCGGGTGAATACCAGTTATCGATAAGCGGCATCGATGTCTATGCACGAGAGGGTACTAGCGGTTTGCATCGACTGCTTGTGTATCCACCACGGCTGGAGACTCCCGACCTCTCAACACTGTCAGCGGCTACTGAGCCGGGTCCCATAGCGTTTCAATGGCCACCGCTGCTAGGGGCGGAGCGTTACCGATTCAAATTGCATACGGCGGGCAATGCTGACGCAATTTTGTTGGATGTCATGACGGAGGTTCCGAGCTATACACTGGAGGACCTGCAATCGGGGGAATACCAGCTATCGATAAGCGGCATCGATGTATATGAACGAGAGGGGGCCAGCGGTTTGCATCAGTTGCTCGTTTATCCACCGCGGCTGGCGATCCCCGATTTGTCAGCGCTCCCGGCGGCCGTTGAACCTGCTCCTGTGACGCTCCAATGGCCAGCCCAGGACGGGGCAGAAAGTTACCGGGTCAAATTACACGGAGTGGGCGATGCTGAATCTGTTTTGTTGGATAACAAAACGGCGGACCCGGCCTATACCCTGGAGAATCTACAGCCGGGAACCTACAAATTATCGGTCTGGGCTATAGATGCCTATGGGCGGGATGGTCAAGCCGACATGCATGCATTTCAGGTGAAACCAATTCCACTGATCGCTCCCGACTTGTCGGCCCTAGCTGAAGTGGTTGAAGAGGGTGCTGTGACGTTCCAATGGCCTGCCCTGGATGGAGCGGTCAGCTACAGAATCCAAATGCGGTCGGCTGGCGATGGTGCTGCTGTCTTAGATGATTTTTCGACGAAAGGCGCTGCTCTTACCTTGGAAAATCTACGGCCGGGTAACTACCAGCTATCGATTAAGGGCATGGATGCCTATGGACAGGAAGGCTTGGCGGGGCAGTATGATTTGCAGGTTAATCGAAAACCACGAGCGGTGCCGGTGTTGGATAAGCCCCTCTTTGGTCCCGGTTGGATGACCTTCAGCTGGAGTCAGGTCGAGGATGCCTGGGGTTATCGTCTGCTGATTGCCAGAGACGCCAGTTTTCAGAACCCCTTGTTTGAACGTATTGGTATGGCTTCTAGATTACGATTGCCTTTGTACTGGCAGGGAAGGCTCTTTGTACGGGTGGATGCCCTGTTCGAAACCGATCCCCCTGAAAGTCATTCCGGAGTTTATCGTATCGAGTTGCCTTGGCGCTGATCTCCAGCCGAGTGAATGTGAAAAAAACCAATCTGAGTCTTGGTCTCACCGAGCGTCTCATAACCGCGATTTCCCTGCTGCTGCTGGTATTGCTGCTGGCGGCCAGCGGCTGGCTGTGGCGCTGGGATCAGTTGCTGTATGACCTGCAGATCGACCTCTGGTCCAAACCCCCTGCTGAAGACATCGTGATTGTCGCGGTTGATGAGCAGAGCCTCGTCGACTTTGGCCGCTGGCCCTGGCCGCGAGGGATCCATGCGCAGTTAATAGATATCCTGACCCAGGCTGGAGCCAAGGCGATCGCTGTGGATATCCTGTTCGCCGAGGCGGATCTGCATAACCAGGTGGGTGACAGACAGTTGATCCAATCAGTGGCTGCCAGTGAGCGAGTCTTTTTTCCAGTGATCATGGAGGAGTATCGCCTCGGCGGTCAGCTGGTGGAGACGATGCCGATGTCAGAGCTGTCCAGGGTGGCTGCCGGTCTGGGCCACATGCATATGGAACTGGATGCGGATGGGATTGCGCGGGGGATTTTTCTGTATGAGGGTTTGGGGCAGGCCTACTGGCCCCATATGATGTTGTCCCTGCTGAACTGGCTGGACCCGGTCGCCTGGCCCCTGCAGACAAATCAGGCGCCGCTGAAAAACAATACCCAGTCGATCGGTCGTCGCGCATACCGCCTGATTCCATTCTTCGGGCCAGCTGGCCATTATCCCCGTTATTCATACTCTCAGGTGTTGAAGGGGGAATTCCTTGCGGACGCCTTCAAGGATCGCATCGTGTTGGTGGGGGTGACCGCCACGGGCTTGGGGGATGTGTTGCCGACCCCGGTATCCGCCCATGGAAAACCCATGTCAGGGGTGGAGATCAATGCGAACATCCTGGATGCGTTACGCAGTGGAGAAACCATTTCCAGAGTTGAGGGCGCCAATTATCTACTCATCACCGGGCTATTGGTGGTTTTGCCTTTCTTTCTCTATCCCTATTTTCCCACCCGTCTGGCGCCGGTGGTGACCGTCGGGTTGGCCATGTTGCTGTTGTCGGCCAGTCTGGTGTGGATTCACAGTTTTCGTATCTGGTTTCCGCCGGCCGTTGCCCTGCTTGGGCTGCTGGTCAGTTATCCACTATGGAGTTGGCGGAGGCTGGAGCAGAGTGTTGCCTATCTCAAACTGGAACTGGAAAAACTCAACCAGGAGCAACAGGTGCTGCCGGTATCCCAGCAACCCGCAGATCTGTTTTCGGCCTTGGGTTTTCTGCAACAGATCATGCCCATACAGGGCTGGGTGGTGTATGAGAACAACCGGCGCCTGCTGCATCAATCCGGAGAGTCTTTAGAGCCGCCTCTTATCGAGCTGGAACCTGGCCAATGGGTCAGGCAGGGCGCTGAATTATGGACAGAAATTGAATCCCATGGCGCTATTTGGCAATTGGGTCTGCGCTGGCCCAGGATGGAGGTGCCTGAAGGGCGCGCCCTGCTGTTGCTGGAGGATTTCGCCTCACAGTTCAATCGACCACAAGAGAGTGAGTCGGTCAGTACCCTCGAGCAGTTTGAAAGACGCATCTTGCAGGTCGAGCAGGCGAATGCACGGCTTGCCCAGTTGCGGCGTTTTATTACCCTGGCGTTGGGGCAGATGGATGATGGACTGCTGGTGGTCGACTCGCTGGGGCGCGTGATCTTGTCGAATCCAAGGGCCGTCAGTTACATAGGGCTCGAGAATGAAGCGGCCCTCGTGGGTAAGGATGCCCATGGCTTACTGAAGAACCTGGAGATACGCGGAGAGCATGCCTGGGAAAAAGTGATGGTGAGACTCTTCATGGAGGGGCAGCCAGTCAGGTTCGAGGCCCAGGGTCCGCAGGAGCGGGAACTCTATCTACAGGTACAACCGCTGGATAAGGACAGTGCGGGTATTTTCGGCATGATCATCAACCTGTCGGATATCGGCGCGCTCAAGCAGACAGAGCGGACCCGGGCCAGGATGCTGAATTTTCTTTCCCACGACATCCGCTCGCCCATCACCTCATTGCTCTCTTTGACCCAATCCAGGATTGTCACTGAAGGCACGGCAGAACAACTGGCGCAACAAATTCAGCCCCTGGCTCGGCGTTCGCTGAAGATGGCGGATGATTTTCTGCAACTGGCTCGGGCGGAAGCAGCGGATACCACAAGCTTCAGTGATACCGATTTTGTTTCAGTCATCTACACCGCCATGGGTGATGTCTATGCCCAGGCCCAGCTCCGGCGGATAAAGCTGGAAACCCGGTTTGAGATGGAGGAAGCCTGGCTGCAGGGCAATGTCGCCCTGTTGGAGCGGACGCTGCTCAATTTGCTGGGAAACGCTATCAGATTTTCACCGGATGGTGGGATAGTGACTATCAGTCTTCTGCGCGTGGGCAACCAACTGGAATGCTGCGTACTTGACCAGGGGTCTGGCGTACCCGATGAACTGCGGGAAAGTATATTTCTTCCCTTCAGGCATGGTGAACAGCGGTTGGAGCAACAACACACCAGTATAGGGCTCGGTCTGAATTTTGTGAAGATTGTGGCTGAAAAACACAATGGCCGGGTAGAGTTGCGTGACTCTGCCCATGGTGGAGCCCTGTTCTGTCTATTGTTGCCTTGCGAGCCGGATTCAGCATAACTCGATCAGTCTCTGATCCATTCCACGCTAGATGGTTTGAAATTCGTGGATTGGTTGTGGCCTGAAAAAGTGGGCATAATGCCTCTTTTTTGGTTCTGAACATTCGGAGATTGTGATGCCGCAATATCGCTCCCGCACGACCACCCATGGTCGCAACATGGCCGGCGCCAGAGCCCTCTGGCGCGCCACCGGCATGCAGGACAATGATTTCGATAAACCGATCATTGCCATCGCCAACTCTTTCACCCAATTTGTTCCCGGTCATGTGCATCTGAAGGACCTGGGACAGTTGGTTGCCAGGGAGATCGAGCAGGCGGGCGGTGTGGCCAAGGAGTTCAATACCATCGCGGTGGACGACGGTATCGCCATGGGTCACGGCGGCATGC